>JBDTHD010000272.1:0-7695 GCA_039937075.1 Ginsengibacter sp.
CTAATGGTAAAACGACGGTCGCAACTTTATTATTCAAATTATTTTCGTCGTTGGGATATAAATGCGGTTTAATTAGCACGGTGCAAAATCAAATAGATTCAGAGGTGTTGGTTTCTACTCATACCACCCCCGATCCTGTCAGCCTTAATGCGCTTATTGCAAAAATGTACAATGAAGGCTGTACGAAAATTTTTATGGAAGTAAGCTCTCATGCAATACACCAGCATAGAGTAGATGGGCTGCATTTCGCCGGTGGTATTTTTACCAACATCACCCATGATCATCTTGATTATCATAAGACTTTTGATGAATATATCAGGGTAAAAAAATCTTTTTTTGATTCTTTGCCTTCGTCGTCGTTTGCAATAAGCAATGCAGATGATAAACGGGGAGGCGTTATGCTTCAAAACACAAAAGCAAAAAAATATTTTTACAGCCTGAAAACAATGGCCGATTTCAAAGGAAAAATTATTGAAGATTCACTTCTTGGTTTGCAGCTTTTGATCGATGATGTTGAAGTTCATTTCAGGTTAATCGGCACTTTCAATGCATATAATTTATTAGCAGTATATGGTGCGGCTATTTGCCTGGGAGAAGACAAGGCAAAGATTTTACAAATTCTAAGTAACACCACCGGCGCAGAAGGGAGATTTGATTACCTGGTTTCTCCGAGCGAAAAAATTGTTGGTATTGTCGATTATGCGCACACGCCGGATGCTTTGCTAAACGTGCTCGCTACTATAAAAAATCTTCGCCAGGGTGATGAAAAAATAATTACCGTGGTAGGCTGTGGTGGTAATCGGGATAGAACAAAAAGACCAGAAATGGCAGAAGTGGCGTGTGAGTATAGCGATAAAATAATTTTCACGTCTGATAACCCAAGAAATGAAGAGCCTGAAGAAATTATCAGAGAAATGGAAAAAGGAGTTCCTGTTACCGCAAGGAAAAAAGTCATTTCAATTACGGACAGAAGAGAAGCAATTAAAACAGGCGTTTCGCTTGCGCAAAAAGAAGATATCATTTTGATTGCAGGTAAAGGACACGAAAAATACCAGGAGATAAACGGAGTAAAAAAACATTTTGATGATAAAGAAGTTTTAGCTGAAATGTTTCATTTACTGGAAAAATAAAAATTAGAATAAAGAAAAATAATGCTGTATCAATTATTTGAATGGTTTGCAAAAAATGGAATAAAATTTCCCGGTAGCGGGCTGGTCCATTTTATAACTTTTCGGGTATTGCTCGCAGTTTTATTGTCTCTGTTTATCACAATGGTTTATGGAAAAACGCTTGTAAAATATTTAAAGAAAAAGCAAATAGGTGAGTCTGTAAGAGAGTTAGGGCTGGCTGGAGAGCAAATGAAAAGCGGAACACCCACAATGGGAGGAATTATCATTCTGCTGGCTATTTTAATTCCCACTTTATTGCTGGCAAATCTTGATAAAGTATATGTGATATTGATGTTATTGTGTACAGTTTGGTTGGGTGTTATTGGTTTTGTTGACGACTATTTAAAAATACGCGCGCGAAAAATTTCCAAAGAAAAAGGAATTAAATATAAAAAATCAAATGCAGATGGCTTGGCAGGCAAATTCAAAATATTTGGCCAGGTAATATTGGGGATTATAATTGGCGCTACTCTTTATTTTAATCCGAGCGTAGTTGTAAAACGTGAGATTTTAGGAAACTCATCGAGCGCTTTTGTGCCGCAAAGAGGTGAGCATAAAGTAGGTGAAGACACAATAATTTCTGAAGGGCAAATCCATCGTTTCGTTACAGTAAAAACCCCGATAACTACTATTCCTTTTGTAAAAACTCACGAATTTAATTATGCAAGATTATTACCGGCGAGCCTGGAAAATTACACTTATATATTGTATATACTCGTAGTAATTTTTATCGTTACGGCGGTATCCAATGGTGCTAATATTACTGATGGATTAGATGGTTTGGCAACCGGTGTAAGTGCGATAATTGGTTTAGGATTGGGTGTATTTGTTTTTGTAAGTGGCGATGTGCGAATAGCAGAATACCTCAACATTATGTACATACCAAACCTAAGTGAGTTATCAATTTTCGTGGCGGCGTTCGTAGGTGCATGTGTTGGTTTTTTATGGTACAACGCTTATCCCGCACAGGTTTTTATGGGTGATACGGGAAGTTTAGCGCTCGGCGGAATTATTGCTTCACTCGCTATTATTGTAAGAAAAGAATTATTAATTCCTATTTTTTGTTTTGTGTTTTTAATAGAAAATGTAAGTGTAATGATACAGGTGTCTTATTTCAAATACACCAAAAGAAAATATGGCGAAGGCCGACGGGTTTTTTTAATGAGCCCGTTGCATCATCATTATCAGAAGTTAGGATATCATGAAAGTAAGATTGCAGTTCGTTTTTGGGTGGTAACGATTCTTTCAATGGTTTTGGCAGTGGTCACTTTAAAATTACGATGATTAAAAAAAGGTTTTGATATAAGTATTTTAAAAAAAATAGAAGGCGGCAAGAAAATGAAAGATTTGTCTTTATGAAAACATTTGTTTTGAATTAGAAAAGTTATACCAATACCAATACCCGTGATTAGCTTTTCTGGCCCGTTAAATTTCATACTGTTGAAAAACCATTTTTTTTAATTGTAAAATCAATTAAGAAAGCAGAATGAAAAAAATAGTAATACTTGGTGCAGGCGAAAGCGGCATTGGCGCCGCTTTACTTGCAAAAAAAGAAGGCTTTAAAGTTTTTGTGAGCGACGCAGGTTTAATCAAACCGGGCTTCAAAAATGAATTAGTAAAAGAAGCAATTGATTTTGAAGAAGGCCATCATTCAAGAGAAAGAATATTAGAAGCTTCGCTTGTAGTTAAAAGTCCCGGAATACCTGAAAAGAATGAAATGGTAAAGGCGATAAGGGAAAGTGGTATAGAGATTATCAGTGAAATTGAATTTGGTTATTGGTATAAAGGCAAGAGTAAAATAGTAGCGATTACGGGCAGTAATGGAAAGACTACAACCACAGCCATGATTTATCATATCTGTGAAACCGCCGGGTTGAATTGCGCTTTGGTTGGAAATATCGGTTTTTCATTCGCCAGGCAAATAGCGACAGATCCAAAGGATTGGTATGTATTGGAAATAAGTTCTTTTCAATTAGATGATATAAAAAAATTTAAGCCCGATGTGGCTGTATTAACCAACATTACGGAAGATCATTTAGACAGGTATGAATACAAATTTGAAAATTATATAAAAAGCAAATTCAGGATTATAGAAAATCAATCAAAGGAAGATTTTTTTATTTATAACGATGACGATGAAACAACTAAAAAATATTTAAACAAATTTTTAAAACACTCTAACCCATTACCAATTAGCATGAATCACGAATTACCGGAAGGAGCCTATATCATGAATGCGGAAATGCATTTAAAATGGAAAAAAGAAGAGATGGAAATGAGTGTTGAAGATTTTGCCGTAAAGGGAAAACACAATCAATACAACACAATGGCAGCAGGCATTTCATCATCAGTGATGGGCATCAGGAAAGAAAAGATCAGAGATGCCATTCAGACATTCAAAAGCCTCGAACACAGAATGTCTACGGTGGCAACAATCAGGGATGTAGAGTTTATTAACGATAGCAAAGCCACCAATGTAAACAGTACGTGGTATGCGCTTGAATCAATGACAAAGCCGGTGATATTGATTCTTGGTGGAGTTGATAAAGGAAATGATTATTCTTTTATCAAAGAACTGGTAAAAGAAAAAGTAAAAGCAATCGTATGCATGGGCGTTGATAATACTAAAATTCATGAGGCGTTTGGCAATGAAGTACAATTAATGATAAACACTCAAAGCGCTAAAGATGCCGTTCAGGGTGCGTTTCATTTCGCAGATAAAGGAGATGTAGTTCTCCTGTCGCCGGCATGTGCAAGTTTTGATTTGTTTAAAAATTATGAGGATCGGGGCAACCAGTTTATCGCAGCGGTAAAAGATTTGTAAAGATTTTTTTGATTCTAAAAAATAAAAAAGCAAAAAGAATAAATGTAAATGAGAGAAGCAAAACAAATAATGGCCGATACTTTGTCTTCTTCGCAGCGCGTCACCGGTAATCTTTTGAGTCGTACCAAAGGTGATAAAGTTATTTGGGCAATTGTGATCCTGCTTACGATGGTTAGTATACTGGTAGTTTACAGCAGTATCGGCTCGCTGGCGTACAGAATGAATAAATCAACCGAAAGTTATTTGTTTCGGCAAGTTGGTTACATCTGCCTTGGCGTGATGATTATTTATTTTGCTCACCGGGTCAATTACACCATTTATTCGCGCGTCTCTTCTATTTTATTTGTCATTTCAGTTCCTCTTTTATTATATACTTTAAAATACGGAAGTCATATAAATGAGGCAAGCCGATGGATAAAATTGCCGCTTATCAACCTTACTTTTCAAACTTCTGACCTGGCCAAACTCGCTTTGTTTATGTACATGAGCAGGCTTCTCAGCAGAAGGCAAAATGTTATAAAAGATTTCAAAAAAGGATTTTTACCGTTAATCATTCCGGTCGGAATTATTTGCATTTTAATTGCGCCGGCCAATCTTTCTACCGCATTATTAATCGGCGGAATTGCATTGCTTTTGATGTTTATCGGAAGAGTAAGCATTCGTCACATTATGTTGGTGGTTGGACTTGCGTGTATTCCGATCGTCTTTTTAGTTTCTGTATCCGCCCATTATTATAATCATGAAGATCACGTTACAAAAGACTTACCGGCCGTGTTATCTTTTGGAAGAATGCCAACGTGGATAAAGAGAGTACAGGATTTTATGTATGCCGACAAAGAAGATGCTTCCTACCAAATACAACAGGCAAAAATCGCTATTGCTACCGGCGGTATTTTTGGTAAAGGGCCAGGGAAAAGTGAAGAAAGAAATTTTTTACCACATCCTTACAGCGATTTTATTTACGCGATTATTATAGAGGAATACGGGCTTGTGGGTGGAACGGTTATTATGTTGATTTACCTGCTTTTTTTATTTCGAAGTATCAAGCTTTTCCAAAGATGTCCTTATGCTTTTGGCGCTTTTCTGGCGGTTGCGCTCAGTTTTACTTTGGTAATTCAGGCCCTGGTAAATATGGCGGTAAACGTAAACCTGTTTCCAACTACCGGCGTCACTTTGCCTTTGGTAAGTATGGGGGGAAGCAGCCTTTTGTTTACGTGTTTTTCTATCGGGATTATTTTAAGTGTGGCGCGGAACGTAGAACAGGCCGAAGGAAGAAATGTTGAATTGGCAACTCAGCAAACAGAAGAAGAAGAAGAAGAAGAGGAAGAGGTAGAAGAATAAAAAGAAAATAAGAATACAGATTATTTGTTTGTTTACTGTAAAACAAGCAAAAGTGAAAAGTGAAAAAATGGCGACAATGAAAATAATAATTGCAGGCGGCGGTACGGGAGGGCATATTTTCCCGGCATTAGCGATTGCGAATGCGTTGAAAAATAAAATGCCTGCAATTGAAATTTTATTTATTGGTGCCAAGGGGAAAATGGAGATGGAAAAAATTCCAGATGCAGGCTACAAGATAGTAGGGCTTGATATCGCGGGATATAACAGAAGTTCTTTGATAAAAAATATTGCGCTTCCGTTGAAGCTGGCTAAAAGTTTTTTCCAGGTTAGGAAAATTCTTAAAAGGTTTAAGCCCGACGCTGTGATAGGAGTGGGAGGATATTCAAGCTTTCCTGTTTTGCGCTCGGCGCAGAGCATGAAAATTCCAACTTTTATTCATGAAAGCAATTCTTTACCTGGAAAAAGCAATATTATGCTTGGCAAAAGGGCAACTGAAATTTTTGTTCCCGGCGAAGGAATGCAAAAATATTTTCCTGCAGAAAAGATAAATATAACGGGCAACCCTGTACGAAAAATTCTTTTGCAACAAATTGATAGAAATGAAGCGCTTAAATTTTTTGGATTAGGCGCCGATATGAAGACCGTATTTATAATGGGAGGAAGTCTTGGCGCCAAAAGCATCAATGAGACAATTGAGAAAAATATTGATCTCTTTAAGAAAAACAGGCTTCAACTTATCTGGCAAACGGGAAAAAATTTTGCAGCACAGGCTGCAAAAGCGGAAGAAGAAAGAAGTAATATTTGGTCTAACGCTTTTATTGATAAGATGGAAAATGCTTATGCAGCGGCAGATGTAGTAATATCAAGGTCCGGGGCGATGGCGGTTGCTGAATTGTGTGTTGTGGCCAAGCCCGCAATATTCGTTCCTTATCCATTTGCAGCGGAAGATCACCAGTCAGTAAACGCAATGGTTTTGGTTAAGAGGAAAGCGGCTTTATTGGTGCCTGATGCAGAAGTAAAATCTGAGTTATTTCCTTGTTTACTGCAATTGATAAACGATGAAAACTTAATGAAGGAATTAAAAGATAATATTTCAAAACTGGGCAATAGAAATGCAGATGAAGTAATTGCCGAAGCAATTTTAAATAAAATAAATAAAAAACAGAATTAGGATTTAAAAAATAGAATGAAAGATTTTAAAAACATATCACGGGTATATCTTTTAGGCATAGGCGGCATTGGTATGAGCGCGCTGGCGAGGTATTTCCTGAGCAAAAAAGTACAGGTAAGTGGATATGATAAAACGCGCACGCCGCTTTGTCAACAGATGGAAAATGAAGGCATGTTAATCCACTATGAGGATGATGTGAATTTGTTGGATAAAAATGCTGATTTGGTGGTTTACACACCGGCAATTCCTAAAGATCAAAAAGAATTTAATTTTTATAAAGATAATAATTACGATTTAGTGAAAAGGAGCGATGTACTTCAACAGATAACCCAGTCAAGCTACAATATTTGCATCGCGGGCACTCATGGAAAAACCACAATAAGCGCTATGGTTGCGCATATTTTACGTCATTCCGGATTTGGATGCAATGCTTTCCTGGGTGGTATTTCAGTAAACTATGATACCAATTTCTGGAGCAGCGACAATAATGTATCCGTGGTTGAGGCAGACGAATATGACAGAAGTTTTTTAAAGTTGTCTCCTGATGTGGCAGTTATTTCCGCGATGGATGCGGATCATCTGGATATCTACGGAACGAAAGAAAATATGGAAGACGCATTTGTGGAGTTTGGCAATCAATTAAAACCGGGTGGAGTTTTATTTACCAAATACGGTTTGCCTGAAAAGGATTTCACTGCGTCTAACCATCAACGTTATAGTCTGCAAAATTATATGGCAGATGTGTATGCTTCGAATATTACGATGCGTGACGGCGGTTATGTATTTGATGTAAAGGCAAAAAAATGGGAACTTAACGATGTGAAGTTGAACATGGGTGGTATGCACAATGTGGAAAATGTGGTGGTGGCGATAGCTATTGCTGTGTACCTGGAGATTAGCCCTCTAAAAATTAAAAATGCAATTGGCACATTTAAGGGCGTTAAAAGAAGATTTGAATATATTATTTCGGTTGATGAAGCAATGAAACTGAAGAATAACGTGGTGTTTATTGATGATTATGCTCATCATCCCGCAGAGCTGGGCGCTTTAATACGCAGCGTAAAAAGCTTATTTAGTTTTAAAAAATGTACGGTTATTTTTCAGCCTCATCTTTTTTCAAGGACGAAGGATTTCGCAAAAGAATTTGCAGAAAGCCTTGATTTAGCTGATAGAGTTTTACTTCTTCCTAT
>JBDTHD010000273.1:0-1659 GCA_039937075.1 Ginsengibacter sp.
GGCCCAGGAAGTTTTTATAAAAGTATTTGAATCAATTTCTTCTTTCAAAGAAGAATCTAAACTTTCTACCTGGATTTACAGGATCACGGTTTCAAAATCCCTGGATCACATCAGGAAGAAAAAAAGGAAAAAAAGATTCGCATTTGTTCAAAGCTTGTATGGGAAAAATGAAGAATTGATGATTGACCCGCCGGATTTTTTTCATCCGGGAATTAAAATAGAAAACAAGGAAAACGCTGAAGTATTATTTAAAGCAATTGACAAATTAACGGAAAATCAAAAAACAGCTTTTGTGCTGAACAAAATGGAAAATTTAAGTTATCGCGAAATAAGTGAGGTTATGAATTCCACAGAACCTGCTGTAGATGCCTTGTTGCAAAGAGCCAAAAAAAATCTTAAGACAATTTTGGAAAAATTTTATTCATCAGAAGATTTTAACGGATAAAAGAAAAAACGACAGCAGGTTTTTTGATAACACGACGTCTAAAATTAGGATTCAGGTTTAGAAAAAATAAAAGTTATAATAAGAAACAGATTATATTACAGAAGAAATTTTTAATCGAAAAAAATGGATGAAAAATTAAATAGCAAAATGGATGCTGCGATGCAAAGCCTTGATGGCATTGAACAAGCGTCGCCTAAGCCATTTTTCTTTACACGCCTCGAAGCCCGTATGCGAAAAGAAAAAAGCAAATGGGAAACATTATCTTCTTTCGTGGGCCGGCCCTTAGTTGCTTTTGCCTGCATCTGTTTGATAATTATGATTAATGCTGCTGTTATTTTCTCTACAACTCAGTTTAAATCTACTGCTGACCAATCTAATAATGAATTGGCAACGGCAGATGAATATAATTCTGTAAGCGCTCCATTATATGAATTTGTAAATTCTAAACCGTAATGAACGAAAAAACGAAAACAAGGTCGCTTATAACCATCATTCTTTTCCTTTTGGTTACCAACGTTGCCATGCTGATATTTTTTATTTTATTAAACAAGCCGACGGAACGGAGACCGAGATATCATGAACAAAACGGATTGTACAATTCACTTCAAAACGAGGTTGGCTTTTCTAAAGATCAATTAGCTAAATACCAGGCTTTGCGGGAACAACAAATGAAAGAGGTTCATCCGCTGTTTAATGAAGTAAGGGAAGCGAAAAAAAATTTTTACGAGTTGATATACTCATCCGAGACATCAGACTCTCTCGCCAATGCGGATGCAGATTCCATATCGCAAAAGCAAAAAGACCTGGATATCCAGATGTTTCATTATTTTAAAAATATAAGAAATATTTGCTCGCCAGACCAGGCTCAAAAGTTTGATTCTGTAATTAATAAGGTGGTGATGCGTATGGTAGGAGGACGTCCAGGAAAAGGCAACAGAAGACCAGGAAAATAATAGTAAAATCTTTTAAAAAAAAACAAAAATTAAAATTCATGAAATCAAAAATCACCATGTTGTTTGCATTAATATTAATGGCAACAACCGGCATTTATGCCCAAGGAATGCGAATGACCGTGCCCGAAAGAGTAAAGGCAACTATGGACAAAATTACACCCGCATTGACGTTGGACGCCTCGCAGCAAACAAAGACGGATAGTGCGTTCACAGATTATTATACCGCGCAAATGAAAATGTTCCAGGATGCGAGGGCTTCCG
>JBDTHD010000274.1:0-19598 GCA_039937075.1 Ginsengibacter sp.
TGATGATAGCGAATCCACAGGCCTTCTTTTTTATTATGTACGTTTCTACCCAGGTTTTCGGGCATTCCGTTAGAGTAATAAAAGCGAAAAAATCCATTGGCAATTTTATTGGCGCTGTCTTCATAAAGTCCGCCCATTTGTAGCGTGCGCGTTCCCAGGAAATAATCGTGTCTTAGCCATCCACTGTCGGTTTTTGTTGCTTCAGAATAAAATCTCGCCAGTTCAGGCTTGCAGGTTCTCCATCTATAATCGTAATAAGCTTCGGTTTTTTGAGCAGAGGCGTTGATAGAAATAAGAGTAATAACAAGTAGTAGCGCGGTCTTCATTTTAGTGTTGTAATTTTCGTTATGCTAAAATACAGGTTCTGATTAAAAGACGGTAAAGAAATTGACAATCCAGTAAAGCAATAAATAATACAGATTCTTATTTCGATATGGTTAAAAAAAATAGAATCTGGTTGACGTCATAAAAGGATTTCAAAGTATCTAACAATCATGGGCGAGGTTTTCCTTATTCTTATTAAAAAAACTATTTTTGTTAGCAGATTAATTTGAAGAGCAAAAAATATACGAACATCGGAAAATGAAAAGGACTTTACTTATAGTTATAGCGACCTTATTAATTTTAAGCTCCTGTAAAAAGGAGCCGGTGGTTATTAACACTGATAAAATAGTCGTCACTCAATTACGTGATGAAGTATACGGCCCACAGTATGCGTCCAAACATACCAACGGAGATTTCTATGTTTTCGGAGAGTGCGCCTATTCTCTCAATATGCAAGGGCTTGCAGATAAACACAATTCACTGTTACTAAGTGGTTCTTTTTATAACCAACAGGACAGTGTGGTTCCGGGTGGTAATGTGAGCATTGATACTTTTCATTTTTCAGCTGGCTCTTCTTATGAAATGCAGGAGATTAATTCGGTTGACAATAGTTTTTTTGGCAGAGATATAACGGTGATGCTTGCACCCCCGGCAGGTCAGGCTCCCCAGTTTACAGCTCCGTTGTATTTGCCTAAAACACTATTTGCGCAGGTCGGCTCATCTGACAGGAATATTTTTAAACCATCCGGCGACACTTTGTTCTGGAATGCTGATGATGCCAATAAAAATGGATTAATTATCTCGTTTGATTTTGATCCAGATAATTATCTAAATAATAGAACACTCTCTTACAACCCCATCTCAAAAACAATAGCAGGCATTGCAGATATTGGAATTTATATTATCCCATCTAACGTGCTTTCTTTGTTTCCATCAGGTGGTTATATCAATATAAGATTAAAACGGGATGCAACTTCTCTTGTCTCCTACAAAGAATTCAAATACATTTTACACAGTTCTGTTTCAACAGGAGTGTTTAGCCTCAAAATTCCTTAATTTGAAAGCTTGCAATTTTATATTTTCCTTTTTAGAAGTTTATAAACTAAATTGAAATTAACTTGATTGTATCGTCCTTCCTCAACCCGCCTATTGTCCAGATTACAATTTATCTTAAACTTGAATATAATATTTGTTCAAATTTTTGTTCAAGTTCGCCGTGGGAATTAGGTGTTTGCTGCGTCATGAATAAAACGATTAAATGCTCTTTAGGATCTGCCCAATAGGTGGTCCCGAAATACCCTCCCCAATCAAAACTTCCTTTATTTCTCGGCTGGCTGGCACTTCCCTTATCGGTTACAATCCCAAATCCTAACCCAAAATCATTCGTTCCGTTAAAAGTAAAATCTAACTGGTTGTGCAGCATCATCGCAACCACTCTTTTTGAGAGAATTTGTTTACCGTTATAATTTCCTCCGTTCATTATCATTTGCAAAAAAATCGCATAGTCCATCGCTGTAGATGAAAGGCCTGCACCACCAGAAAAATAATGCTTGCTTATTAAAGGATAATTTGGGTTAACTCCCAAACGGTTGTTATCCCATGGGATAATATGATGTAAAGAATCTTCGGTGTAAACAGTGGTAAGGCGGTTTGATTTATCAGCGGGTAAATTAAACCAGGTGTCATTCATACCCAAGGGTTCTAAAATATTTTTGCGCAAAAAACTTTCGAGATTCGTGCCACTGATAACTTCTATTACTGCGCCCAAAACATCTATGCTTAATCCATATCTCCATTGTGTACCCGGCTGAAAAGCCAGCGGTAATTGTCCGAGTTTATTCATTGCGTCCACCAGGGTTTGGTTCACTACACCCACGCCTGAAGAAATATCAGCTTTGGCGTAAATGGCACTCATATCACTCGTACCAATAACCGGGTAATCTAATCCCGACGTGTGAGTCAGCAGGTCTTTTATTGTAACGCTTCGTTTCGCAGGAACCGTCGTATAAGTCGTGTCACCCGGGTTATATTTATCAAGAACTTTTGCATTTTCAAAACCAGGAAGATATTTAGAAACCGGATCGGAAAGCGATAATTTACCCTCATCAAATAATAATAAAATGCCGGCGCTTACAATCGCTTTTGTTTGCGAAGCAATGCGAAAAATACAATTCGGCTGCATCATTTTTTTATCCGCGACATTGCTGTAACCATAGCCTTTATTTTGAATTAACTGTCCATCTTTTACAATGATGGTTACCACGCCATTTACCCAGCCGCGTCGAATGTAGTCATCGATGAGCGTATCAATATTAGAAAGCTTTTTATAATTTACTGAAGCATCAGGCCTGGCTGCCTTTACAATAATAGACTGGCCATTGGAGATAAAAAAACAAAAAGAGAAAAGGCTAATGATCGAAAATTTGTACAATATTTTCATGATAAAAGTTTAAAATGAAAATACGATGAAAAAAGAAGACGTCATAAATTTTCCTCAAAAGCAAACTTTGAAAACCTGGTACGTTATAAATAGATCAAAGATAACGGTTACCAGTAAACGAATAAATATGAATGATTTTTATTTCGATCGGGTTTTACTTATTAATACATATCTGTCTGAACGACCCAGCAATGACAAAACAAACTTTGCGAACATCATTTCAAAACAAGGAATGAAAACTTCAAGGCTTCGATGAGTTACATTATTTATTTTAAAGGATTATTTTCATTTACCTTAATAGCACACTTTTGGAAATCTATTGATAATTTGAATCAGGAACATCGTTGCAACGCACGATAATAATGTCGTTATTTTCCCAATAACTCTTTACCGTATATCCAAAAACTCTGATTTTGATTTTGTATTGAAAAAAGAGTACTTACCCTTATTAAAATTATTACTGATTAATTCCTCTGTTTTCCGAAGCGTACGCCAATAAACGTCTTCCATAAATCTGTGAGCAAATTCTCCATTACGCCCTATGCTTAAAAGATTTTCAATGTTAGTTGATTGTTCAAACTGCCGCCGTTGTTTTTCATATTGATTCAAAAAGACAGGATAGGAAACAGAAGTTCGTAAAACATCACCACCCAAAAATCTTTTTTTGGCATCAGACAATACCGGAGTTAAATTTTCCAGGCAAAGCGTAATTAATTTCTCATCCTCCATGGACCAAAAGGGTTCATTTTTCTCACAACCTATATCCGCCGTAATTATAGATTTTCCCTCAGGCGCCATCCAGGGCATTGAACGCGTAACTTCCGTAAGACGAAAAAAAGGAAACTTTTTTTCCGGAAACCATGAGACCGTATCGGGCATAAGCCGCTGTCCTTGAAATCGCATATTAATAAAAACCATCGGACGAAACCGGAAACGCGCTGCATATTGTAGGGCATCTGTACCTTTTACTATTCTGGCCAGAATATTTGCGGGAGCTGTACTGATAACTGCTGAAACTTCATGTATTTCGCCTTTTACTTTTATTGCGACTACTTTTTCATTTTCTACCAAAATTTCTTCAACAGGCGATTGAAGCTTAACTGAATCCTCTAATCCTTCACGAAGTTTTTTGCATACTGTTGCAACGCCCTCGTTTGGATAAACATGCCACACTGAAGGCTTTTCCGGTTTTTCGCGGTTATAGCCACAAGCTACAGCACGGCCCGAAATTATACTGGCTGCTTTGAAATAAATTGTGTTCAAAATACTTCCCGGCAAACTTTCGCCAACCGCAGGAGAAAGTTCTTCAGCGGGAGCGCCCGACCATGCTTCAATAAGCGGTAGCGCCACTTCGTTTGCTAAAGAAGTGCCATAATTTTTCCTAAACCATTCTGCCGCTGATGCAGGTGGCTGGCCATTTTTAAGAGAATTTATTTTCGTCTTTACAAAACTTAATGACATCCTTGGTATTACTAAAAGGCCAAAAGGATAACTGTAACTTTTACCCTTTAGCCAAACGGCTTCTCCATAATGTTTTACCAAACGGCATTGATTGCCAATACCGACCGCCTCAGCCAATCGGTTGGTAATAAAATGAGCTCCGAAATCGTGAGTAAAGCCATCTTTGTCTTTAAAACTTGAGGCGAGGCCTGCTATTTTATCGCTGGCTTCATAAACAACAAACGGAACGTTTTTCTGCCTTAGAAAATTGGCTGCAGTTAACCCTGCAAGTCCTGCTCCTAAAATTGCGATTGGTTTTTTTGTGTCCATTTTCTAAATGTATTTAAAGTTTTTTAAAATCGATAGAGATAGAATTAAGCAATTATTATCGAAGAAGCATCTTCTTATAATCGTTATTTGGGTTTTTTCAGGGTCGCCTGAAGCAACGCACCTTTGCCGAACTTTTGCAAAACAAAATCCAATACTGTAAAAACAAAGAGTGACGCTGTTGATTTAAGTGTAAAACGATTGATTAACCATTCAGGCTTATTATTATCAACTAAACTGTTGTGAATGGAATATACCCAGTTAACAGGACTTACAATGGTTGTCAAATCTTCAACTTCAAACCCTGTATTCTCTGCCAACTGTGAGAGCGATTTGCGATTAAATAAATTCCAGTGCCGTGGAAAATGGTAGCCTCCCCAATGGCCGCGTTTAAACCAATTAAAGTCAATGGAGCCGGTGTTATCAGTGACAATCACCAACCGGCCGCCTTTTCGCAAAAGCTTACGTATAGAATTTAGAACTTCGTCGGGTTTTTCTACGTGCTCAATAGTCTGAATCATAAAGACCAGGTCGTAACTTTCTGCAGGTAACTCTAACTCCTGCACGCTCCCTAAATGCACTTTTAGCCCCGATTCTGTTGCTGCTTTCACCGCTCGTTTGTCAAGATCAACACCTTCCAGTGTCCATTTTTTATTACCAAAGCGGCGCAACAAACCCAGGTGAAAACCATCGCCACAGCCAACATCCAGGATCCGGGCATCATCCGGTAAATGACGACAGCGGCTTAAGGAACGTTTTGCTTCAAGACGCGAGCGTACATTATAAACAAATCCGAATTCTTTCTTTGAGAAATCAAAGGCATGGTAGGTTGGTGGATAAATAGTTTCAAATTCCGATGCCAATGGACGAGGGTTTAAATAAACCAGGCTGCACGAATTACAGCGCACAGCCGTAAAAGTATCGGAACTTGTATGATATTCGAAGTCTTTACCTTTGCCAATAGGGGTCGCATCGGTGCTTCCGCAAACGCAACATTTGACATTGATTAATTTTAATTGAATTATTTCCATTAGTCCTTTTTGGGGTTAAAGGATGATAATGGCTTTCCAAAAATAGTGGATGTATGTCGGAAAAACTCCGCTACTGAAGAAACATTTTTAGTCAGTTCAGGATGGATGTAAAACCAAAACGAAGTTACCAAAAATATATCATCTAAATTCTCTTTAATCTGCGCATTAAGTACACGGGAGAAGTTGTGCGGACAGTTAAGGAGGGATTTGTTTTCATGCGTAATATTTATCAGGTTTTTGATTGTATAAAATCTGCCTGCGACTTTTGAATAAATTAAAAAATGCTAAATAGAAAGTTGTCTTATTTGTTTGTTTACGGTTGATTTTTGATGTTTCGTTTTATAGGGATGAATTCAATTGCTATCTCCCAAACTTCAGTAGAATATGCGAAATAATATAGTTCCAACATTATTGCCTTATTCTTCAACTGTAGCATCATAAGTAATAAGGTTAAGTATTCCAAACGATCCATCTCCTACGGTTTAAAGCCGGTTAAATCAACAACGAATATCTCATTTTTTTTAATCAAAATGCTTTATTTTAATTGAGAATACAAAATCCGGTGTAACCAAAAAAAATTGAGGGCTGAAAACACCAGGTTCAAAGCCAAGTGCTTAGATATATCCTTCCGCTGTTTTTTTATTGAAAGCCTCTACCAGAAGGAAGGTTGCCACTGTGGGATATTTGTAAGTATATAAAATTGTGATTAAGCCAATGATTTCTTTTAATTTATTTCAGAAAATAAAAGTAGGAATGAGTTCTAAGTTTTGTTCAATAAATATCCTGTTGCCAATTCTCTAAAGGTATTAATTTGATCGATTTTCCACTCTTCATCCCGGTTCAATTCTTTCATCATTATCTCCGCAACTTTTGGTGCGAGAGAAATAGCAAGCTTTGCATCAAAAAACAAAACCCTGGTACGGCGCGCAAGAACGTCTTCAGCCGTCCGCGCCATTTCGCTGCGAACTGCCCAAACAACTTGCGCTATTATAATATTTGTATGTGTGCTCAAAGTCTGCGCCCACGATTCATTTTCGTCAATTAGCTTTTTTATTTCTTTTTCATCAGAACCATAATAAGACAAAGGACTTGGACTTTTAAATTCAGTGGAATAACCGTGAATCTGTAAATCTTCCGTGTTGCCGTTTTTGTGAGGAAGCATTTTTCTTTCCATTATTTTAAGCATCATATCCACTGCCATTTTACGATAAGTAGTCCATTTTCCACCAACCACAGAAACCAATCCACTGGAAGAAATGATGATTTTATGGCTCCTGGATATTTCTTTCGTTTTGGCAGATTCGTCGCCCGATGCTGCCAGCGGCCGAAGACCTGCAAAAACAGATAACACATCTTCCCGCCCGGGTTTTTTTGATAAATAATTTCCTGCATTTTTTAAGACAAATTCTATCTCACTTTCCAGCGCGCGAGGTTCTAAAGAATGAGAATTCAACGGCGTATCTGTAGTTCCGATTAGTACTTTCTCATGCCACGGAATGGCAAATAACACACGCCCGTCGTCTGTATGAGGAATCATAATGGCGTCGTCGCTTTGCAAAAAAGATTTATCTAACACCAAATGAATTCCCTGGCTGGGCCTTATAAGAGGCTTCGTTTCAGGCTTGTCCATTTTTAAAATTTCATCAGCAAAAACACCCGTGGCGTTTACAATCACTTTTGCTTTTATCGTAAAAATTTCTTTCGATTCCTGGTCGATAATTTTTGCACCGCAGAGTTTTCCTTCCTGATTTTTGACCAAAGAA
The DNA here is from genome assembly GCA_039937075.1 of Ginsengibacter sp. Lineage (GTDB taxonomy): Bacteria > Bacteroidota > Bacteroidia > Chitinophagales > Chitinophagaceae > Ginsengibacter. The sequence goes on from JBDTHD010000274.1 coordinate 7,326, forward strand.
ATCACGCGACAATAATTAAGAGTTACACCGCCTTTCTCTACACAGGTTTGTGCCAGGTTAATGGCGAGCCTTGCATCATCGAAAATTCCATCATGGTACAATACGCCACATTTTAAAAAATCTTTTTTTATGGCCGGCAATCTTTTCAACACTTCTTTTTTTGAAATCAATTTTGATTTTCCAAGGCTTTTTTTACCCGCAAGCCAATCGTACATTTTCAACCCGGTTGCATAAAAAATACCTTTGACCCACGAAAAACAAGGAATAATAAAAGATTCATTTTTTGTAAGATGTGGCGCATTTTTCATCAGGAAACCTCTTTCCTTTAAAGCCTCTTTTACCAGCGCGATATTTCCCTGCGCTAAATACCTGACTCCGCCATGCACCAACTTGGTACTTCGGCTGGAAGTCCCTTTTGCAAAATCTTCTTGTTCAACCAGCAAAGTTCTGAACCCGCGAAAGGCCGCGTCAACGGCAACTCCCAGCCCAGTGGCTCCGCCGCCAATAATTAAAATATCCCATTCCGGAGTTTCTTTTAATGATTTAATGAGTGTATTTCTGTCGAATAAATTCATTGTCCGGGTGATTATTTATTTTCAGAAGATGCATTTTAGATGCCAATAAAAGTATTGAAAGAAAATTACTAATTTGCCTATGATTGTGTATTTTTAATTTCTTTATTTTAAAATAGAAATTGAAAGAATTTGTTGGTTTACTGTTCTGTTGCCTGATATCTTTCTTCAGAAGTTTAACGTAATATTCCTGAATCTTTAACTGCAGTAATGAAAAAATATATACTCACACTCGACCAGGGAACGACCAGTTCGCGCGCCATTATTTTTAATGAAAACGGAAAAATTATTTCGCTCGCGCAAAAAGAATTTAAACAGATTTATCCACAGCCTGGTTGGGTTGAGCATGACCCGATGGAAATATGGTCATCGCAGGCGTCGGTAATAACCGAAGCTGTTTTGAAAGAAAAGATTAAGCCCGAAGAAATCGCCGCGATAGGAATTACCAACCAAAGAGAAACAACTGTTGTGTGGGATAAACAAACAGGCAAACTCATTTACAACGCCATCGTTTGGCAGGATAGAAGAACCGCTGCGCAATGTGACGCGCTTAAAGAAAAAAAATTAGACGAAAGTATTCGGGAAAAAACCGGGTTGGTTTTAGACGCTTATTTTTCTGCTACAAAGATTCAATGGATTTTAGATAATGTAAAAGGCGCCAGGGAAAAAGCGCAGCAGGGGAAATTAGCGTTTGGAACGATTGATTCATGGCTCATTTGGAATTTAACGGAAGGCGAATTGCACATTACCGATGTTACCAATGCATCGCGCACCATGCTTTTCAACATTAATACTTTAGAATGGGATAATGAACTTTTGGAGATTTTTCAAATTCCTAAAAACATGCTTCCTGAAGTAAAATCTTCCAGTGAAATATATGGTGAAAGCTCCGGACAATTGCTGGGAACCAAAGTTCCCATCGCGGGAATTGCCGGAGATCAGCAGGCTGCGCTGTTTGGCCATTTGTGTAACAAACCCGGAATGGTAAAAAATACCTACGGCACCGGTTGTTTTATGTTGATGAATATTGGAGATAAACCGGTTCTTTCAAAAAATAATCTTATAACAACTATTGCTTGGAAGATTGGCAATAAAGTAGAATACGCTTTTGAGGGAAGCATTTTTATCGCGGGCGCAGTGGTACAATGGTTGCGCGATGAATTAAAAATAATTTCTTCTGCTGCTGAGATTGAAGAGCTCGCTTCAAAAGTGGAAGACAGCGGTGGCGTGTATATGGTTCCGGCGTTTGCAGGAATGGGCGCGCCACATTGGAATCAATATGCACGCGGAAGCATTTTTGGAATCACCCGCGGAACCAACAAAAGCCATCTTGCAAGAGCGGCGTTGGAAAGCATAGCGTTTCAAACCATGGAAGTTCTGAAAGCTATGGAATCTGATTCCGGAATTTCAATTGAAGAATTAAGGGTTGACGGAGGCGCAACGCAAAATAATTTGTTATTACAATTTCAGTCCGACATTCTGAATACTTCAGTAGTACGCCCTGAAATAACCGAAATCACAGCCATTGGCGCGGCTTACCTTGCCGGGCTTGCCGTTGGTTTTTGGAAAAACCAGGAGCAGTTGCAGCAACAATGGAAAATAGATAAATGTTTTCAGCCGGAAGGAAAGGATGTAAAAGATAAAATAAGGGAATGGCACCGGGCGGTTGATGCCGCAAAGTTTTGGGCGGATTCTTCAAAAAAATAATTTACCATTTAACCAATAAATCAAACCGAATGAGCCCATTTATTGCAGAACTGATTGGAACGATGATATTAATTCTTCTTGGAAATGGCGTGGTAGCAAACGTAATACTTAAAGGCACAAAAGGAAATGGCAGCGGATGGATGGTTATCACCACCGGATGGGCTCTTGCGGTTTTTGCGGGCGTGGTGGTTGCAGGTCCTTATAGTGGCGCACATCTAAATCCCGCGGTGACTATAGGCCTGGCTATTGGTGGCAAATTTCCATGGACGCAGGTTCCGGCATTTATCGTTGCGCAATTAATCGGCGCCATGATAGGCTCATTCCTGGTTTGGATAATGTACAAAGATCATTTCAGGATAACCGAGGAATCTGCTTTGAAAGCAGCCTCTTTTTATACATCTCCGGCTATTAAAAATACCAGGCTCAATTTTATCAGCGAACTTTTAGGAACCTTTGTTTTGCTTTTGGCCGTTTTTTATATCACTAACGGCGAAATGGGAAAAGAAAAAACGCCCATTGGGCTCGGTTCTATTGGCGCGCTTCCTGTCGCTTTTATTGTTTGGGCAATCGGGTTATCTTTGGGAGGCACCACAGGTTACGCAATTAATCCAGCAAGAGACCTTGGGCCGCGAATTGTCCATTCCCTTCTTCCAATAAAAGATAAAAATAAAAATGACTGGAAATATGCATGGATTCCAATTGCTGCTCCAATAACAGGGGCGGCCATTGCAGCCGTTTTGTATTTAATACTGAATTAATAGCAGAATAAAAATCAGGCTTAAATCTTCGTTTACTATCATTTTCTTTCTGCATGTTCGTCCAAATTGATCTCTTCTTCTTTTCCACTTAAAGACGTGTGGCTGTATTTTAAAATACCCACAAAAAATACTCCACCGATAATATTACCTAACGTAACAGGAATTAAAAAATTGATGTATTGGATGAATGAAATACTTCCGCTAAATAAACCACCCGCCACTTCAATATTTCCAACGATAGAGTGAGCCAGCCCTGCAAGGCCAATACAAGTAGTGATAATCCAAATGATTAAAATCTGGCTTATGGTTTCTCTTGCCGCCGCCACCAGCCACGCCAGCAATCCCATTAACCAACCGGCAAGCGCTGCACTTATTAATGTAGCCATCCACGAATGAGCGATAAGATCATGACTTATTTTTACTAATGCCCAACTCTGAAGAAAATGAAGTGGACCACTGAGATAAGAGAGAATGAGGGCAAATATTAAACCTCCTACAATATTGCTGAAATAAACAATTGCCCAAAGACGCAATAATTTTTTTAAAGACGTCAACCCTTGCAACACCGGTAAGATAGCGAGCGTGGTGTGCTCCGTAAACAATTCTGACCTTCCCAACACCACAAACATAAATCCCAATGGATACATATTCGATACTAAAAAATGCACCACGGGATCCGGAAAAACGCCATTAAAAAGCGTTAAAACTACGGCCATCATTAAAACAGAAAACCCAACGTCGAGGCCTGCTGTAAGCCCGGACAACATCAAACCTAAAGGCGTCCGGTTTAGCTGAGTTAAGGCTGCTTCTTCTGAATGTTTTAATATAAGCTGCTGGCTCTTTTGCGGTTTCTGTTCTTCGTGCTCTTTCTTTTCTTTTTTTCGAAACATCTAATATTTTTAATTGTTGAATCTTTTTTTTAATTTAAAGAAAAGATACATGTTGCTTTTGAATAAAAAATAAAAATTACAGCATAAGAATATTGTGCCAAAAAAATATCGAATTTATTTTTTTAATGATTCCTTAAAATAACAATTACTGCTATTTGTTCGTTTACTAGATGTTGAAAGCCTGAATGATTTGACTCAATTAACAGAAATCAAAATCCTGAATCAGGCGACTGTTTTTTTTAAATTTAAAGACATCTAAAGCATTTTAAAGATATCTCAATAAAATGTTGGAATTTTATTTCTATAAAAATATTTGCTACTACTTTAAATAAAACATTAATTATGGAAGATGAACAAACGTGTAATCACATAAGCGAAATAAAGGGACTTAAATTACCTAAAGACCTGGTATGCGAGGAATGCGTAAAAATAGGAAGCTCATGGGTTCATTTAAGAACCTGCCAAACCTGCGGCGCTACGTTGTGTTGTGATTCATCACCCAATCAACACATGACAAGGCATTATCACCACACGAAACATCCTGTTGTAATTTCCGCACAACCGGGCGAAAAATGGTTTTGGTGTTACAAGGATGAAATATTTGCCGAATACGAATAAGAAATACAGACCTTGCTGGAAATTGCTCTGCAAATTTTGCAAGTCAAGTACTTGCGAGATAAGTTCTTTTTTAAAACCTGCATCTATTCCTATTAGCAATTTTGATGCTGCGTGGCCAAAAAATAAATTGAAAATATGGGTTGGGAAAACGTTTATTTTCCCGACCGGAAAAGGAATAGCAAAGTTTAGTTTTTTATTTCAATATTATCTTTCCTTTCTCTTGATAAAATTTGGTGATACTTTTTTTCACTGGTTACATAAGTTATATGTGTAGAAGAAACGCCAATAATTAGCGCTGCAGCTATTAGAAGATAAATAAAGTTAGGGCCACCCGTTGCCCATAGATCAGTAAATAATTTTAAAAGAAAAAAGATCACGAGGAAAGAAACGACGCTCCAAGCCGTGCTAAACAGCATATAATATTTCCATTTTGGACCACTTTTTTGATCACGCCATTGCTCAATAAAACGTCTTTCAGATTTTGTGATCATTTATGTTTAATTTTTGGTTTTTATGATTTGAAAAATCTCCTTGCCAGTAAAGCAACAAAAAATAAAGATTCTTATTTTAATAAAATCAACCTATGCTAAAAAACTATTTTTATTCAAAACTGATTTTTACTCCGCCATCATTTTTTTTGCTACCGCAATCACATCCTCAACATTTGGTTTACTAAAATAATCGCCATCGCTTCCGTACGAAGGCCTGTGGTCTTTGGCCGACAGCGTACGCGGAGAAATATCAAGCCAGCGGTAGCCGCCTTGTTCTTCCATTACTTTATTAAACATATAAGCCGAAGCGCCGCCGGGAACATCCTCATCAACAAAAAGAATCCGGTTGGTCTTTTTTAAAGACTCAACGATGGAATGATTGATATCGAAAGGAAGCAGCGTTTGCACATCAATTATTTCACAACTAATGTTCATTTTATCCAATTTTTTTGCAGCTTCCATTATAATCCGCAGAACAGAACCGTAAGAAACTACAGTAATATCTGTTCCCTCTTTTATAATTTCAGGAACGCCCAGCGACACCTTAAAATCAAGCAAATTAGCGGGCAATTTTTCTTTAAGACGGTAGCCGTTTAAACATTCAATCATCAAAGCAGGGTCATTGCTTTGCAATAAAGTATTGTACATACCTACTGCCTGAGTCATATTTCTCGGAACACAAACATACATTCCTCTCAGTGCATTTATAATCAGCCCCATCGGCGATCCACTGTGCCATATTCCTTCAAGACGATGACCGCGGGTTCGAACAATCAGCGGAACACTTTGCTGCCCTTTTGTACGAAAATGCGTGGTACAAACGTCATCACTTAAAGGTTCCAAAGCAAAAAGTATATAATCCAGGTATTGAATTTCAGCAATTGGACGTAAGCCACGCAAGGCCAAACCTATGCCCTGCCCCATTATTGTAAGTTCGCGAATGCCAGTATCAAAAATTCTTTCTTCGCCATATTTTGCCTGCAGGCCGCTGAAGCCCTGGTTTACATCACCTATGTGGCCAAGGTCTTCGCCAAACGCGATCACTTTTTTATTCGTGGCAAATAATTCATCAAAATATTTGTTTAGAATTTCAAAGCCGTTAACCAGTTCTGCATCTTGCGGAATATCGGCCGGTATCGGCGCCACTTTTAATGCCGACTTTGGGCCTTCATTATAAAGATGTGTATGAAATATTTCCCTGTTTTTTTCTTTTAAAGCTTCATGAAAATCTCTCACTTCCCCGATATTTTCTTCAGAAGATGCATCGTCAATAACAGTTGCTAAAGTTTTCATCACATCCCTTCTCAGGGGTTCGCGAAGCGATGAAAGATCTTTAATTTGCTTATGAATGGCCTGGTTATCTTTTACAGACGAAGCGTATTTCTCTAACAGCTTGATGGCTTCGCTTACCTGGTTTTTTATAGGCATAATGTATTTTTGCCATGCCTGTTGTTTGCTCGCTTTTACAAAGAGCTTAGCGTTGTTTTCTATCTCGCTCAATTCATTTTCGTCCGCCAGTGAATTGGTTATTATCCAGTCTCGCATCTGCTTTTTTGCATCCCATTCTCTTTCCCAGGCTAGCCTTGATGGACTTTTATAACGTTCATGGCTACCCGAAGTAGAATGACCCTGTGGCTGTGTCAATTCTTCTACATGAAATAACGCCGGTGTGTGGGTTTCGCGTATATTTTTTATCGCCTCATCGAGTATTTCGCACATTCCTGCATAATCCCATCCTTTAAGTTTGTAAATATTTATGCCGTTGGTTCCGTCCTTTTTTTGCAAACCGCTCAGTGCTTTTGAAATAGAAGATTTTGTGGTTTGGTATTTTTTGGGAACAGAAATTCCATATCCATCGTCCCATACAAAAACTGCCATGGGAATTTGCAAAACTCCCGCTGCGTTCATTGTTTCCCAAAAATGTCCTTCAGACGTGGCCGCATCTCCAATAGTACAAAAACAAACTTCATTTCCGTTATCGCTTAAATTATCAAAGCCATGCAAAATGTCTATGTTCCTGAAAGCTTTTGAAGCAAAGGCCAGTCCTAAAGCACGAGGCATTTGCGCTGAAGTAGGCGCTATATCTGAAGAAATATTTTTCCGGTTAACTAGGTCAAGCCAGTTTCCATCATCATCTACGAATCTCGTGGCAAAATGCGAATTCATTTGACGCCCCCCGCTGAAGGGATCATTTTTCAAATCAGGGTCTGCATAAAGTTGCGCGAAAAATTGTTCAACGGTGGCCATGCCGCTGGCGAACATAAAAGTCTGGTCGCGGTAGTAACCCGCGCGGAAATCGCCAGGCATAAAAAATTTAGCCATGGCTACCTGTGCTACTTCCTTTCCGCCTCCGAAAATACCAAACTTCGCCTTGCCCGTTAGCACTTCTTTCCTGCTGAGTAAACTCGTCTCACGGCTTTCACAAACCATTTTATAATCTTTAAGCACCTCCTCTTTAAAATTTTCAAAGGATAGGTTTTCCAAAAGGCTTTCTTCACTGATTTGATTGGTATCCATGTGGGCAAAAATATTAATTATGATTGGATGAATGTTAAAAATCTCAAAACACTACCACAATTTGCAACCATTTAATGCGTTTTAGTATCTTTGAAACCGTATTAATAATAAGAATGAAAAAACCAGTTACAGTTATTTGTTTCCTTTTATTTACTCTTGTTGCAAGTGCACAAACCAACGTTACTAAAGTAAGTAAAAAGAATACAACTTCCGCAACAAATTCTGTAGCTTCAGAAACAACGTCTCAAACTCCTTCTGAAAACCTTAGTTTACAGGAAACAGAATTTGATTTTGGAAAAATTCCGCAGGGAAAACCTGTGACACATATTTTTAAATTCAGTAATAACGGGACAATGCCATTTGCCCTGCAAAATGTTCAGACAAGCTGCGGCTGTACTACGCCGGAATGGAATAAAGATACGGTTGCGATTGGTCAAACCGCCGAAATAAAAGTTGGGTACAATGCAGCAAACGATGGCCCCTTCAACAAACCTGTCACTATTACTTATAATGGTACTCAAATAAAACAAATAATTATTAAAGGAGATGTTTGGAAAACACCCGTAACTTCCGCCCCTGAAAATACCGCATTAAACTCTTTAAACAACGAACAATAAAAACAAACAATTAAGAATTATGAAAAAATCACTTTTCGCAGCGCTGTTATTATCTTCAACCAGTTTATTCGCTCAAACAAAAGCGGATGACATTGCCAAGCTAAACACTGAATCGTTTAATTTTGGAAATGTGAAGCAAAATGTTCCGCCAACTGCTACAATTACAGTTACTAATATTGGAACCGCGCCGTTGATAATAGAGCAGGCTACTCCGTCATGTGGTTGTACCGTTTCTGATTATACAAAATCGCCAATTGCTCCGGGAAAAACAGGAACTATTACAGCAACTTACAACGCTGCTGCACTTGGGCCAATCAACAAAACGCTTACAGTGAAATTTGCCGGCGCAGACGATCCTAAATTCATCAAACTTACCGGTGAGGTGTTAACTCCAGATGCTTATGCTGCAGCGATGAAGAGTTCTAATGGCGACAAAAAATAAAAAGAGATTAACGGTAAGACCAGTTTACAATCCGTTAGCCAATGATTTAAAGCACGAGATTGTTAAGGTAAAGAAACCGTGTAGTTAATTATAAAAAAGAGGCAATTCAAATTATTACATTCGAATTGCCTCTTTTTTATTTTATGCGATCAGTAAACAAATAAATATCCTTGATTTTGCTTTTGATAAAAAGATTGCCACTCGCTTTTCATCTTAACACTTCCAGTAACTGATGAAATTCTTTTATTGAACATCCGCCATTATCACACGAAACACAAGATTGGAATTAGCAGGAATAAGCACATTTCCGGCAGAATCGGTTTTAGCTTGTGTACCATATCCTAATGATGGAGGAATATAGAGTGTCATATCCCCGCTTTTTGCAATTAAAGGCAAGGCTTTTTGCCACCCCGCAATTACCTGCCCCAACTGAAAGACTGCCGGCGCTCCTGTTGCAGTAGAATCAAATCCTTTACCGTTAAAAAAACCGCCGCGATAAAAAACAGCTACGGTAGAGCAAAGGCTTGTAGGCGAAAGGCCAGCCCCAGGGTTATTGATAGTATAGTAAAATCCTGACGGAGCAAGTGTAGCATTCAGGCCATGAGCAGTTAGAGAATCATGTATCGCCTGTTGCTCAGCCTGGGGCGCCACAACTGTAGATGGTGGATAACTACAGGAAGGAGTTGCATTTTTTTTACAACTTCCTAAAAATAGCAATAGAATAAAAGACAGCACGAATAATTGTTTCATAGCGTAATTTTTGACTTTGCAAATAAAGAGTATAAAATTTAGATTTTCGCTGCGTCTTCTTTCCGCTGTTTGAATTTTAACTCTTCATATATTTGCTCATTCCTGTCCCACTTAAATTGCATACTAAATAAAGTGTAAAAAACTGCAATGCCTATTACTGCTATAATGATAATCGTGATTAAAGAAGGAGAAATATAAATCATGTTTTTGTACCAGCCATGGAAGATAACGGCCACCAGAATTGGAAGCGCAAACACAAGCCCCCACGGTGATCCATATAAAAATTTAGTTACTACTTTTTTATCTTTATCCCTGTTTTTTTCCCAATAAATTATAAAGGATTTTTCATCTTCTGTAAGCATCGGACAAAGGTAGCATGTAAAAAATTAAAACGAATCTACCACTTGTACCTTGTTTCAATTTTTTTGGAATTAAATTAATAAAATGTAGGTTTGCTTTTATTAAAACCTCCTCTGTGAAAATTGAACAAGTACTGGTACATTATTTATTAAAGAGCAAAAAACTAACTCTCCAGGGCATTGGCACTTTCATTCTCGACGCTTCTATTCCTGATTCTGCTGATCCCGACAGACCAATTGTTATTCCTGAAAATGCTATTACTTTTAATTACAATCCCCGTGAAACTGAAGACGAAGGTTTGGTTGATTTTATAGTGCAACATACCAAAAAAATAAAACCCCTTGCCGCATCTGACCTTGATTCATTTCTTTCTTTGGGACGCCAGTTTTTAAATATTGGTAAACCCTTTAATCTTCCAAATATTGGTACCCTTGAAAAATTAAATTCAGGGATTTTAGCTTTTAAACCCGGAGAGTTAATGGCTGAAAGGATGGAACCTAATAAAGTGCGAAAAACAGAAGACGGCGAAACCAGGGAGGAAAGCCTTTTTAATGAGTATCAAAAAGAACGGAAAGCCAACAATGGCGGAAAGATGATTTTGATGTTGCTGGTGCTGATTATAATAGGTGGCATAGTTTGGGCTGTGTGGCGTTATGCATTTACAAAAAAAGATGTGCCGGATAATATTACTTCAACTGAAGGAATTGTTCCGGTTAAAGATTCGGCATTTAAAGCAGATTCTGCAACAATTGCACAAGCAAAACCACAAACAACAAACATTTCCGACACAACTTCATTTAAAATTGTAGTAAGTGAATATCATTCCCAGGCTGCGGCGGAAATCAGGCTTGCGAAATTAAAAAACTATCATCGGAATGTAATCCTGTACACAAATGATTCTTCCATATATAAAATTGCCGAGCCTTTTAATCTCCCGCTTTCCGATACCACAAGAATTCTTGATTCACTAAAACGGTATTATTCAAAAGCCCGGCTGGAAATAAAATAAGAAAAATTATTAAGGTGCCTCTACCGTTTTTTCCTGTGCAAGGCTTGCCTCATCCGGCGTTGTTTTCAAATCGCGGTCAATAGAATACAGACTTTCGCCGGATGCTTTTTCTGCACCAGCAATCTTCAATCTGTCCAACATATTCATAATTAGAGTTTCTTCTTCTGTTTGTTCTTTTACAAACCACTGGAGAAAATTCCACGTAGCCCAATCTGCTTCATCAAAACTTTGTTTTACAATTTTATAAATTGATTCCGTATTGCCAACCTCTTGTTTAAAAGTTTTCTCGAAACAATCATACACGCTCACTGGAGTAGGTCCCGGGTCGGGAATCGATTCTATTTTAGCAGTTGCGCCCCTTTCCAAAATGTATTCAAGAAATTTCATCATGTGATTGCGCTCTTCATTTGCATGCCTGAACAAAAAATTAGAAACGCCATCATACCCTTGTGCAGCGGCCCAACTTGCATAAGCCAAATATATCTGCGAGGCATGTGCTTCCTTTGTCATCTGCGAATTAAGAGCGTGGCAAAGATCCTTACTCAACCTGTTTGTATTCATTTTTTAAAATTAATAAGTGAAAAAATTATGAAATATACTTCCACAAAAAAGAGACCAGTTTCATTTTATGACAAAAAAAAACAGGTAATAAAATTACCTGTTAAATACGATTTGAATCTCTTGTGATTGATTAACTATTTATAAGAAAGAGAATTAACATGTAACCAATTTGTAAAAGCGTTACTATTATAATGCCTTTGACAGCCATTCTTGTGTCGCTCGGATTTTCCATTTCAATTATTTTTTTTTCGTTTGAACTGCAACAAAAGTAATGCGAAAAATTAAATTAAAAAACTAAGATTGATTTTTCTTTTTAAAAATTTTAGAAAGATAGCTTCCCGCTTTGTTTACTACCTGTACCTTGTCTGCAAATGCGTCCAAAAGAAACCGATCCCGTTCTCTATCATCGATATTATACTCTGACTGTTGTTTTGGATAAATAATAAGACAGCTATATTGTTTAAAATATTTTGACAAATAGTAAGGAATTTTTTCGAGCGGTTTGCTATAAGAAATGTAACCTTTTCTCGAAGAGACAATGATAAACAAATCATTGGGTTTTAGCTCGCCGGTCATTATCAAAAAATCTTCCCAATCGGTTAATAATTTATAATTCACTTCTATGTGAATATCAGGTTGATTAAAAATGTTTTTAAGCTCTTCCATAGTAAGCTCATTTGCAAAGAAATGAATGGACATACCTCCAGCTTCTGCAATGGTCGAAATCCGGTTAAGCCAATAATGAAAACCCGGCTCCAGTTCTGCATTCGCCGGAACGGTAACCAACATTCTTTTTAGCGTATTAAACGGCTGAATACATTCATAAAGAAAAACCGTTTCAAAAGATTTGTTGACAATATCCTCGGTAACAGGGCCAGGAAAATTGTTTTGTTTGGGATCGGTATTAATGCCAATCAAAATATCAGTAATGTTCTGCTCCTTAATCGTATAAATAATTCCGTTGCTGATATTCATATCAAA
>JBDTHD010000275.1:0-10884 GCA_039937075.1 Ginsengibacter sp.
TTAATGCAAAAGGCAGGTCTTCTGGCTTAAGGTTTACTTCAACGCCTTCCCGTTTTATTAAAAAACAGTGGCTACGATTGAAGCTTCCCGAAAAAACTCTTGAAGGTTTTTCGGGGCCTGTTACAGCTACGGGGATAGCTCCGGAATTACACCGGATTCCCATTTTAATCCCGGCTTTTACACCAGGAACCAATTACGCCGCAAATGTAATTGCAAATATTTTGATATTCAAAAAGTAAATTTTAGCGCGCTATTATTTAGTAGAATAAGAATTTGAGTTATTTGTTGAAAGCCTCATCCCAACCCTCCCTTCGACAAGCTCTGGAAGACAATGCCCAAGGAGAAGGACTCGCTCTATAAAACCTCTTTTAAATTGAAAATCAGAATCCTGTTTATTTATTGTTTTACTGTAAAAAAATCTATGGCAACTCTACTTTTTATTAAAGCTAAAAGCAACTCCTGCATAATAATTTCTTCCAGGTGCGGCATTGTAATAACGGCCAACTGCGGCATTGATATCATAGCCAAGGCTGTATCTGGTATCAAAAATATTATCGGCACCCGCGAAAATTTCAACACCGATTCTTTTGGTAAAGTCTTTTTTGTATCCCAACCTCGCGCCTAATAAATTATACGAAGGCACATAAGCGGAGTTGGCATCATTGAGCGCAATTTTATCAGTATAATTATAGGTTACATTCAGATATAAGCCTGCTTTCGAGTTTATATCAAGCCCTGCTACCACTACGTTTGGAGATGCACCGGGTAACCTGTTTTTGGAAAAATCATTATTCACCTGTTTAAAATTTCCATAGTGGAAATCATGCCAGGCATAGCTTCCCCAAACTTTAGCTGAATTAATAAAATGATGAGGCATATCAATCAGTTGATAAGAAGCATAAGTTTCTACGCCTTTTTGTTTGGTAGAACCGGCATTTACATAATAATAAACGCCATTGGTATCGATACGCTGAACGATGGTATTTTTTAAATCAAAGAAAAATCCACTAATATCAAAATAAAGTTTATTGTGCAATAACGTGCCTTTAAGACCTAATTCATAATCCATTCCATCTTCCGGCTGCAGGTTGGTGCCAAATAATCCATCAGAACGAAGCACTTCTGAAACGGTCGGCGGAGAAAAGCCACGTGCAATGCTTACATACGCTGAAATATTTTTCTTTAGCTGTTTAAGAACGGCGAGGTGAGGCGCCAATTGATTTTTGAAAATTCTTTCCTGGGTAGTTGAAGGTCTTGCGGAAAGATTTACATCCTGGATGGAAGATTTGTTAACGCTTGCTCCGCCTGTAACTGTCCAGCCATGTGGCAATTCAAAATTCGCCTGCGCAAAAAATAGGTATTGCCAATTGTTTAAATTATCGTCCGATTGCAGTGAATCAGCAACGCCCAATTTATTGCCATAATCCCTGGTATTAAAAAATCCTTTTTGTGCTTCCGTTCCTAAATCAAGCTGGAAGTCAGTTTGATTAATTTTCTTTTTATACTCAAATACACTTCTGCCTCCAAAATGTGGTTCTTTCCGGTATTCAAAAACCCTTATACCGGGGTTGATGAAATCTGTATAAGATCCATACAAAGAAGTTGTATTGTGCCAGCGATCATTGAACTGGTATTCGTTAGTAAATCCAGTAAGAAAAGTTTTTTGATAAATAGCAGCCTTGTTCTGTACTGCTCCCGGTTGCGAACCAGAACCGGGCCTTGCCTGTTTTGGATCGGCATTATATTGGGCAAGGTTTAATCCGCCGGGTGTTTGGTAATAAAGATCGCTATACGACATGTATGCATGCAATGTTTGTTTGTCGCTTACTTTTAATACACTTTCCCAGGTACCAATGTCTCTGCGCATCTTTGCCTGCTGGCGATAGCCATCGCTTGTTTGATGGGAATAATTGAAACTGTTTTCATGATTGGCATCGCCAGTTTTCACATTGAAATTAACGTTATTGGTATTAAAGCTGCCTGTTGAGTAAGCAACAGAAATTCCCGGTTGCCAGACAGATGGCAAAGTATGTATAAGCATCGCTCCGCCAATGCCCGCTCCGTATAAACTGCTGGCCGGACCTTTAATTATTTCAATTGAATTAAAATTATAAAAGCTTAGTTGGTTTAAATACGTATTGCCACTTGGGTCAGTAAGAGGAATGTCATTTAGGTAAACCTTCACATCGCGAACGCCAAATGGGGAACGCAATGAACTGCCGCGGATATTAAGCCGGTAACTTCCAGGCGAACGTTCTTCCATGCTAACGCCGGGAGTAATATTTAATGCGGGTAATATGCTCATATTTCCAAAGCGATTCAACTGGGCCTGGCTCGTAACACTTACCGGCGCTGCAACATCAATCAGGCTGCGGTTTTGCTCATACGCTGTTACGATCACGCTCTCCAATGTTTTAGCAGAATCTGTATTATCGATCGTTTGTGCAGAAACACTTTGGGAAAATACCAAAAACAAAATAAATAATTTTTTCATAGGAAATTGTTAGAAATACAAAGGTACTTCACAATATTTTTTTACTTACTTATCGTAAAATATAAATAATGCAAATTTCTTTGTTTACTGAAATTTCTGTGTCTTTAACTAATGTGTCGTTTGTTGTTTGCATAAATGATTTATACTTTTACCGAAGGAAATCACTAATTACAAATATTTATGGACGCAAAAATTATTGCTTACATTTTAAATGAACTGGGCGAAAACCGGGAAGACTATTTTAATGCTGTTGCTCCGCCCATTATTCAAACGAGCAATTTTGCTTTTAAAAACGTAGAAGATTTAAGAAAAGCTTTTGAAAACGAATCTTCCACTTTTCTTTACAGTCGCGGATTAAATCCTACCGTTCAGATTTTATCTCAAAAGCTGGCTGCGCTTGACGGCGCTGAAGATTGCCTTGTTTTTAACAGCGGCGCTGCCGCGATTTTTACGGCTGTATTCGCGAATATTAAAAGCGGCGATCACATTATTTCTGTTGAAAAACCATATACGTGGGCGCAAAAAATGTTTAATAATATTTTACCGAGGTTCAACGTGAGCGTTACTTATGTAGATGGCACAAAGATTGAAAATTTTGAAAAAGCAGTTCTGCCAAATACGGTGCTTATTTATCTTGAAACACCCAATAGCTGGAATTTTCAATTGCAGGATTTGGAAGCTGTTGAAAAACTGGCCAAAGCCAGGAAAATAATTACTGTCTGTGATAATAGCTATTGCACGCCTTTATATCAACGGCCTATCGACTACGGAATTGACCTTGTGTTGCAAAGCGCCACCAAGTATATCAATGGACATAGCGATGTGATTGCAGGCGTTTTATCAGGGAATAAAAAGATGCTGAAAAAAATCTTCGACAGCGAATTTTTAAATATGGGAATCGGAACCACGCCGTTCAATGCGTGGTTAATGTTACGCGGCCTTAGAACTTTGGATGTAAGGCTTTCGCGTACTTCAGATACGACGCAAAAAGTAGTAAGTTTCTTGAAAAGTCATGGAAAAGTAGAAGAAGTGATCTTTCCGTTCGACAAAGAATTTCCTCAATATGAATTGGCAAAAAAACAAATGCTTGGCGCGGGCGGATTATTTTCTTTTTTTATAAAAGTTAATTCGCTAAAAGAAATTGAAAGTTTTTGCGAAAACCTGCAACATATCATCATGGCTGTAAGCTGGGGTGGTTATGAATCTTTGATTTTACCGGCTTGCGCTTCCATAAAACAAGAAGATTTCGATGCTAACAAAAAAGAACACCGACAATTTCGAATGTATGTTGGCTTGGAAGACGCTGATTATATAATTGAAGATCTCGAAAGAGGATTTAAAAGCGTAGGATAAAGATCGATCATTAAGTGCGAGGTGATTTCCTAATTCTTATTTCTGTGGTTCCTAGATATTTACTTATTTTTGTACAAAATATTGTACAATGTTAGTTGCAAATGTTTCCCAGTTCAGAAAAAATTTAAAACATTATATCGATAGCGTGGCAGGTAATCACGATACATTAATTTTAAACGCCAATGGCAAAAGCGTAGTGGTGATTTCCTTGGAAGAATATAACAGCTTAGAAGAGACGGAATATTTATTAAGCACTCCTGCGAATAAGGAAATGATGTACAAAGCTTTGGATGAAATCAACAATGGGAGAACGGTTACAAAAACTAATGAGGAACTAACTCAATTACTCCAAAAAAATGATTAGCTTTTCGCACAGCTTTAGAGCATCTCCAGTTTTGGATTAAAAATGATCATAAAATTGCCTTGAGGATTTTAAGAATTATTGAAGAAATACAAAAAGATCCATTTGTAGGAATTGGTAAACCCGAACCATTAATGGGTGATTTTAAAGGCTTTTGGAGCAGGCGCATTACCGAAGAACACAGAATCATTTATAAATATTCTGAAGGGCAAGTAATTATTCATTCCTGTAGATTTCATTACAATTAAAAGAAAAGAAATCAATTTCATTATTGTGCTCCATTTTGAGGAAATGTGATTATTTTGCCAAATGTTACTGACAACCATAATTTTGCATATTATTCTTTACTTTTAAAGCTCCTAAATCTACCACTCAAATAACATTTATCAACGGATATCTTCAAATTATTATTTTTGTTTTATGTCTATTAAAATTAAATTACTGATCATTTTTCTTTCCATCTCCACTTTTGGTTTTTCTCAAAAAAAATGGACACTTATGGAGTGTGAACAATATGCAATGGATCATAATATTACTATCAAACAAAGCCAGTTGCAGGAGGATGTATCTTCAATTACCTATAAACAAAGCAAGCTTTCCCAAATACCCAGTTTAAGTTTTTCCAATAGTGATGGTTTAAGCTACGGCAAATCAAAAGATCCGTCTTCCGGCATATTAGAAAATAAAAATTATTTTTCAGTCGGCGTTAACTTGCAATCAAGTGTGGAAATTTTTAACTGGTTTTCAAAAAAGAATACCATTCTTGCCAACCAATGGTCTGTAGAAGCTGCAAGGGCAGGGACTGATAAGTTGAAAAATGATTTAGGCCTGACGATTGCCAACTCTTATCTTCAAATATTGCTAACGCGCGAACAGCAAAAGATTGCGGAAGTTCAGGTGCAACAATCAAGAACACAACTAGACCTTGTAAACAAACAAGTTGCTGCAGGTTCTTTGCCTGAATTAAATGCCACGGAATTGGAGTCGCAGTTGGCGAATGATACTGCTAATTTAATTTCGGCAATCGGAAATCTGACGCAGGCAAAATATGTGTTGAAATCTTACATGAATATTGATGTAAGCGATTCTTTTGACGTTGACTCACCTACTATGGACGAAATTCCTGTAACGGCAATTGGCGATTTACAACCCGGCGATGTATATGCTTCCGCTTTAAAAAGCCAGCCGCAACAAAAGATGAACGAATTTAATCTGAAAGCTGCTGATAAAAATAGTTTGGCTGCAAAAGGTGGGCTGTATCCCTCTATTTCCGCCTTTGGCAACCTGGGTTCTAATTACGGATATTTCCGCACTCCTAAATTTATCCAGGTATTAAATGGCTATGCTCCAACTGGTTTTGTTATTCCTGATAATTCAGGTGGGTATACACAGGTGCAGCAACCGCTTTATTCAAATGGAGAAAAAAACGGTTATATAACTTCTGGCCCTTTCGGAAGCCAATTCAACAATAACTTTGGGCAGTCAATTGGGCTTAACATTACTGTTCCCATTTTTAACGGATGGTCAGCAAAAGCAAATTATAAAAGATCCAAGATTAATATAAAAAACCTGGAATACCAGCAGCAATTGGATAATCAAACTTTGAAACAAAATATTTACCAGGCTTATAACTCGGCTTTCGTAGCGTTGAAAAAGTTATCGTCCTCAAGACAAGCAGTTGAATCTGCCCAACAAACGTATGATTTTACACAATTAAGGTATAAGGTTGGAATGTTAGGAACCCTGGAATTAATAACCAACCAGAATAATTTATTTACAGCAAAATTGCAATATGCCCTAAACCAGTTTGATTATGTTTTTAAAATGAAAGTTTTGGAATATTATAAAGGCGCGGGTTTGAAATTATAAATTTAAAAAACAATCAAAAACAAAAGAACAAGAAGCCATGAACAAAAAACTCAAATGGATAATAATTAGTTTAGTAATTCTGATAGTGCTCCTGGTAATTTTAAAGAAGACCGGCGTTCTTGGCAAAGACGAAGGCATAAAAGTTACTGCTGAAAAAGTGGAAAAAAGAACCATTGTTGAAACGGTAAATGCGAGTGGCAAAATATATCCCGAAGTAGAAGTAAAATTAAGCCCTGATATTTCCGGCGAAATTGTGCAACTGGATGTAGCAGAAGGAGATAGTGTAAAAAAAGGACAAGTATTGGCTAAAATTTATGGAGATATTTATAATACTCAGAGAGACCAGGCTTCCGCAATTGTAAACCAACAGGAAGCGCAAATGCAGGATGTAAAAGCGGGATTGGGAGCATTGGAAGCTCAACTTAACCAGGCTAAAGAAACTTATAACATGCAAAAACAATTGTATGGCGAAAAAGTAATTTCAAGAAACGAATTTAATACAGCAGATGCGGCTTATAAAACCGCCGAGGCAAATCTGAATGCCGCAAAACAGGGAGTGATAGGCAGCCAGGCGGGCGTACTAAGCGCTAAAGCTGCTTTACAAAAAGCCAATAAAGATTTGAGCCTCGCAACCTTAACGTCGCCAATGAATGGTATTGTTTCTTTATTAAGCGTAAAAAAAGGGGAAAGAGTTGTCGGGAGTTCAATGATGGCGGGCACCGAAATGATGCGTATTGCAGACATGAGCAAAATCGAAGTGCGGGTAGACGTAGGAGAAAACGATATTCCTAAGGTTAGGCTTGGCGATAGCGCAACTATTGAAGTAGATGCGTACAACGATAGAAAGTTTACAGGCGTGGTTACCCAAATAGCCAGTAGTAATAACGGCGCATCTGCGCAAAGCGATCTTACCAATACCAGTACAGATGTTACCAATTATAAAGTTTATATCAGAATCAATCCTGACTCTTATAAAGATTTGCTAAGCGCAAATAATGCATCACGAATCAAAAAATTTCCATTCAGGCCCGGGATGAGCGCCAGTGCCGACATACAAACCAAAACGCATAAAGATGTTTTGTCCGTTCCAATAAACGCGGTAACGACGCGCGAAAAAAGTGATTCGGCAAGAAACCATTCAATGAATAGTTCTGTCGCCAACGATCAATCGGCTAATAATAGTGGAGATAATGATCTCAATATTGTAGTTTTTGTATTGCAAGCAGATGGAAAAGTAAAACAGCAAATAGTAAAAACTGATATCCAGGACATCAATTATATCGAAATAACCGATGGCTTAAAAGAAGGTCAGGAAGTAATTACAGGCCCTTATGATGTAGTTTCAAAAACGCTTAAAACTGGTGATAAAGTAAAGGTTGTGTCCAAAAATCAACTCTTTAGTGCCACGAAATAGGATTAGGATATTTATAATTGCGAGAGTAAAGCAACAATTAACCTGGTTTTTTATTTTAGGAAATTATTTTTAAACATATTGCTTCCGAACTCTAAATTCATTTTTCAATTTCATAAAATTTGAAAATAACAAAGTAACTTTAGAAGTAAACGTTTTTTATGAAAGCTTTGTCGGACTTTATAACGGTTGATTCTAAGATTCAGTTTGGAAAACCTGTATTTAAAGGCACGAGAGTGCCTGTAGAAAGTCTTTTTTGGCATTTAGAAAAAGGAATTTCAATCAATGAATTTATTGAAGATTTTCCCGGGGTTTCGGCGGAGCAAGCCGGAGCCGTTATAGAGTGGAGTGCAAAAAAATTTGCTTTACCCATAATAATAGAGGATGAAACTGTTATTGGATGAGAATCTCCCTGTAAAATTGAAATATAGATTTCTTGAAATTGGAATTGATACGTATACCATAAAGGATTGCAAATGGACGGGGAAAGAAAACGGGGAATTGTTGAAGGAAATGCTTAAACGAGAATTTACCATATTTATCACCATTGATAACAATATTTCATTCCAAAATAATTTTAATAACTACCCAATAGCCGTTGTCATTTTAATGGCTCATGATAATACTTACGAAACAATAATGGAGTTTTTTGATAAAATCACTGAGAAGATTAAAAGCGAGTTTCAAAGCCCTTTGATCATAGCCCATCCGAATTTTTAATAAGACATACAAGGCAGAAATAAAAAAAAGGGAGAAAAATTCTCCCTTTTTTTATTTCTGATAAAAATATATTTATTCAAATTGTTTTGAAATACCTCTTGCCAGTTCAACCATTTTCTTAACTCCCTCTTCCGGAAGATTTCCTTTTTTAAATTCAACAAGAACCTCTGGCAATTTATTTTCCATTTCCAATAAAAATTGCTCTTCAAAATCCTGGACTTTCGAAACGGCTACATTACTGATTAATCCGTTGGTTCCTAGATAAATAATGGCAACTTGCTTCTCTACGGAATAGGGTGAAAACTGTGGCTGTTTTAAAATCTCCACGTTTCTCGCTCCTTTATCCAGAACCGATTTTGTTGCCGCGTCCAAATCACCGCCAAATTTGGAGAAAGCCTCCATTTCGCGGTACAACGCCTGGTCCAGCTTTAAAGTACCTGCCACTTTTTTCATTGATTTTATCTGGGCGTTTCCACCAACGCGGCTTACAGAAATACCAACGTTGATAGCAGGGCGAATACCTGCATTGAACAAGTTTCCTTCCAGGAATATTTGTCCGTCGGTAATCGAAATTACATTCGTAGGAATATAAGCAGAAACGTCTCCAGCTTGGGTTTCGATAATTGGCAAAGCCGTTAATGAACCGCCGCCTTTTACCAAATGTTTAATATTTTCAGGAAGATCGTTCATCTTTTGAGCAATCTCATCTTTCGATACAATTTTAGCAGCCCTTTCTAATAAGCGACTGTGTAGATAAAATACATCGCCTGGATAAGCTTCACGTCCCGGAGGCCTTCTTAATAGAAGAGAAACTTCACGATAAGCAACCGCTTGTTTACTAAGGTCATCAAAAATAATTAATGCACTGCGGCCGGTATCTCTGAAAAATTCGCCAAGAGCAGCGCCTGCAAAAGGAGCGTAAAACTGTAGCGGAGCGGGCTCAGAAGCAGACGCGGCAACAATAGTTGTATATTCCATCGCCCCGTGATCTTCCAAAACTTTCATCACATTGGCTATAGTAGAAGCTTTTTGGCCAATCGCCACGTAAATACAATAAACAGGTTTACCTGCTTTATAAAATTCTTTTTGGTTAATAATCGTATCAATACAAATGGCGCTTTTACCAGTTTGGCGATCTCCAATTACTAGCTCACGCTGTCCACGTCCGATTGGAATCATCGCGTCAATCGCTTTGATACCGGTTTGCAAAGGCTGCTTTACAGGCTCCCTGAAAATTACACCGGGCGCTTTACGTTCCAAAGGCATTTCATATAAATCACCGGTAATCGGCCCTTTGCCATCAATAGGTTCTCCAAGGGTATTTATCACACGCCCTGCAAGCCCATCGCCCACTTTTATAGATGCGATCTGACCGGTACGTTTTACCGTATCGCCTTCTTTAATGTTGCCACTTTCACCCATGAGAACCACACCTACATTGTCTTCTTCAAGGTTAAGCGCGATGGCTTTTACACCGTTTTCAAATTCCACCAATTCTCCTGAACTCACATTGTTCAACCCATAAATACGGGCGATGCCATCACCTACCTGCAGCACTGTTCCTATCTCTTCTAAATTGGATTCAACATCCATATTACTAAGCTGGCTTTTAAGAATCGCCGAAATTTCGTCGGGTTTTATGTCAACCATATTTTTATTATTTTTTAAGGCTGCAAAGGTAGGTAAAGCAAAAACAATTTCAAAAGTAAATTGCCCCTGAAATTGAATAAAATCAGAGATTTTTTGAAGTATTTAGCATACTGAACTTGTCTTGCCTTTTGAGATAAAAGTATCAATTCTCAAAATAAAAACAAGAGCTATTTGTGTGTTTACTGTAATTCTTGCAGATAAACAATGTTTTGAAACCGATAATTTATAGATTTCAGTTTTAAATTTCCTTAGAAACTATGGCTTTCATAAAATTATGGGTAATAGAATTTTCGTCATCCCGATGGTATAAATAAGTTGGGATAGTAGTTTCCCGGATAATAGCCGGTGTTTTATTGATTCTTTCAAACAAATCAGCATCGCTTCCCATCGGCGTATCAAGAAATCCGTTTAAAGCAACGGCAACTTGTCTTTTAATAAAGAAAGTTCCACCTATTACACATTCAGATAAAGGAATCATTTTATTATGATCAAACCTGTCAGGTACCATTTGATTGCCGGTTACTTCAACTCCACCGTATAGAAATTCTGTTTCTGGATTATTGATCAGAATTTCTTTTCTGGTTTTAAGATGCGCAGGACGGTATTCATCATCCGAATCCAAAAAAGTAACAAATTTTCCTTTTGATAAAAAAATTCCTGTATTCTTTGCCATAGCGTATCCTGTATTTTCCTGGTAAACGTATTTGATGTTGCCTGCATCTTCCAGATAAAGCTTTATCAAAAGATTTGTATTATCCGTACTTCCATCATCAATAATAATCGCCTCCCAATCAGTTTCGGTTTGATTAATCAAAGAATCTAATGCTCTTTTTAAAAGAATGGCCCTGTTATAAGTTGTTAGTATTACTGAAAAAAAAGGTTCGGCAACTTTTTGGAGACCGTTTTCGTTTGTTACCATTTCATCTATCATTGATTTAAGGGTTACGAAGTTACGTTCAATTTGAATTTACAGTATTGCGCATTTTTCATATTATATCTAAATTTTTAGCAGACGATTTAATGTAC
>JBDTHD010000276.1:0-4177 GCA_039937075.1 Ginsengibacter sp.
AAATTTCTGTGGCACCTTCAACCAGCACAGAAGCTTTATTATCTAAAACTTCTACAAAACCTCCCTGGATATTGTACTGAGAAGTAATGCTTTTATCTTTAAGAATTTTAAGCTTGCCTGCTTTTAATGCGCTCACAATGGGCGCATGTTTATCAAGCACTTCAAACATGCCGCCAATTCCCGGAAGTTGCACGCCATAAACTTCGCCGCTAAATATCTTTTTATCGGGAGTTAATATTTCTAAATTCATAATTATAATTAATTATTTGATTCACTAATTGGCTAATTAAGAATTGGCTGCCTCCATCATTTTTTTACCTTTCGCAATCGCGTCGTCTAAATTTCCAACCAGGTTGAAAGCTGCTTCCGGATATTCATCTACCTCACCATCCATAATTGCATTGAATCCGCGAATGGTATCTTCTATAGAAACCAAAACTCCTTTTAAGCCGGTGAACTGTTCTGCCACATGAAATGGCTGAGAAAGAAATCGCTGCACCCTTCTAGCACGGCTAACTGTCAGTTTATCTTCATCACTCAATTCATCCAATCCAAGAATAGCGATAATATCCTGTAATTCTTTATATCGTTGTAAAGTCCGTTTCACACGGTTGGCGCAGTCATAATGTTCATCACCTACAATTGCAGGAGACAAAATTCTGGAAGTAGAATCCAAAGGATCAACCGCAGGATAAATTCCCAAATCTGCAATCTTCCTGCTCAAAACTGTTGTGGCATCCAAATGTGCAAATGTTGTAGCGGGAGCCGGATCTGTCAAATCATCCGCAGGTACATAAACTGCCTGTACGGATGTGATAGAACCATTTTTTGTAGAAGTGATTCTTTCCTGCATCAAACCCATTTCTGTTGCCAGCGTTGGTTGATAACCCACTGCCGAAGGCATCCTTCCGAGCAAGGCAGAAACTTCAGAACCTGCCTGTGTAAAACGGAATATATTATCTACAAAAAACAAAATGTCTTTTCCTTTGCCAGTGCCATCTCCATCACGGAAATATTCCGCAACGGTCAATCCACTCAAAGCCACACGAGCCCTTGCTCCCGGCGGTTCATTCATTTGTCCAAATACAAATGTTGCTTTTGACTCTTTTAATTCTTCCATATTTACCGTATCCAAATCCCATCCGCCTTCTTCCATGCTATGGATAAATTTATCACCATATTTCATGATACCGGCTTCAATCATTTCACGGAGTAAATCATTTCCCTCACGCGTCCTCTCTCCCACTCCGGCAAACACAGATAATCCACTGTAGGCTTTCGCAATATTGTTAATCAACTCCTGGATTAATACTGTTTTACCAACACCGGCACCGCCAAACAATCCAATTTTGCCGCCTTTTGCATAAGGCTCAATCAAATCAATTACTTTAATCCCGGTAAATAAAATTTCTGTAGCAGTGCTTAAATTTTCAAATAAAGGTGGCTTGTTGTGAATAGGACGGCCATTCTTTTTACTCACTTGCGGCAAACCATCGATTGCATCACCGGTTACATTAAACAAGCGTCCGTTAATGTCTTCGCCTATCGGCATTAATATCGGAGAACCCGTGTCAAATACTTCTATGCCTCGTTTCAGGCCCTCTGTACCATCCATAGCTATACAACGAACACTATCTTCGCCCAAATGTTGCTGAACTTCCAAAACCAGCTTAGAACCATCTTCTTTCGTAAGTTCCAATGCGTTAAATATCTGAGGAAGTTTGCTATCACTCGTAAAATGCACGTCCACAACCGCGCCGATTATTTGTATAATTTTTCCGCTGTTTGCCATAAAATTTTTATTTAAAAAGCCAGTATTTCATTTTGGCGGCAAAGGTAAGGTGAACCGCTGAAAAAGACAACTATGATTATAGATAATTTCGGGATTTTGCAACACAATTATTTGACCACTTCAAAACAAAAATCTCTTCTTTTTGTCGGTTTACTGGAACGGGGATTCGATTTATTTTTTCCTTATGAAAATATTTCCCGATTTAAAATATTTCCCGATAACAGGTAATCCACGAACTTCTTTCCATTCTACATTTAGAACAAACCATATATATAATCCTAATAGAAAAGTCGCGGATATAAAATCAGCCGGTCTTCCCGTAATGTAATGTATAAACGAGCGATGAATTAAAAATAAAAAAACAACAATAATAATATAAGCGCATAATTTTCTCCACGCATAAGGAATGCGATAATCTTTTTGTCCCCAGAGAAATGAAATGACCATCATTATTCCATAGCAGGAAAAAGTAGCCCATGCGCACGCCATATATCCGAAATAAGGAATGAAAAAATAATTGATAACTAATGTGACGGCAGCTCCTATGAGCGTAATATAAGCACCTGCAATTGTTTTATGAGTAAGCTTGTACCAGATAGAAAGATTATAATAAATTCCTAAAAACATATTGGCCAAAAGCAATATTGGCACTACTTTCAGCCCAGTCCAATAAATTTTTAATTTTTCAGGATCTGTGCTTAAAAAATATTTCCAGATATCAATATACAATGATACTACAAGGAACATAGTAGTAATAGTTATCACAAAAAATTTCATCACACGGGCATAAACTTTCTGCGGATTTTGCCCTTCAGCCTGTTTAAAGAAAAAAGGTTCTGCGCCCATGCGAAATGCCTGCACAAATAATGTAATAAGTATAGATAATTTATAACATGCCGAGTAGATTGCAACCTGGTCTTTTGCTGCCGTTATAGTATTTACATTAGCAAGCCAGGGAAGCATAATGCGGTCAAATGTTTCGTTAATCACTCCTCCAAAACCCACAATTAATAACGGAAGAGAATAAATAATCATGGCCTTCCAAACTGACTTGTTGAATTTGAATTTAAAAGAAAAAAATTCTTTTTGCAAAAGTACTAATGCAAAAAATGAGGCAATCAGATTGGCGATTATAATATACCCAACACCATAAGCTGGATTATAAAATGTGGCAAAAAAACCACTAGGGTTTGCTTTGGCTAACCTTGGGCAAACAGATAATAAAAAATATACAACACCAATCTGTAAAAAAATTGCTGAAATACGTATTAATGCATATTTCCTTGGCCTTTGTTCCAATCTTAATTTTGCAAAGGGCAAAGTGGCCAATGTATCCAAAGCAATTATGATAGCCGAATAGGTAATATATTCAGGATTGTTATCGAGGCGCAACAAATGAGCTATAGACGACCTTAAAAAAATTAAGATTGCAGTTAGAAAAATTGTACTGATTATAATAGAAATTATCGCTGTGTTGTATATCTCTGTCTTATTCTTGTCTTTTGTAGCAAACCTAAAAAATGCAGTTTCAATTCCATAAGTAAAAAGAACACTTAAAAATGGAATGGCAGAATACATTATACTCATATCGCCATACTTTGCCACCGATAATCTGGTGGTAAAATAAGGAGTAAGAAGGTAATATAAAAACCGTGCAGCAATGGAGCTAACGCCATACCACATTGTTTGTCCTGCTAATTTTTTTATATTACTCAAAAAATATTGGGTTTAAAAGAGGGCAAATTTAATTCTTAAACTCTTTAAAATTAAAATAGTGGCTATTTCTTTGTTTACTGTAACTAGAGGATAAACTCTATGAATCTAATCAGAAAAGTCGGTAACTTTTTTTCTTCCTGCTTTGATAATTCCTTTTTCTTTTTTTATTTTAATTCTTTTAGCTTTTGAAGCTTTTGTGGGTTTGGTAGGTTTACGTTTTTTCCGTTTTATCAAAGCGTTGCTTATGAGAAGGTGAAGTTTTACAATTACTTCCTCTTTATTTCCCAGTTGCGTTCTTTCCGACTGGCTCTTTACCAATAAAAAACCATCATTGGTGATTTTATTGGCCAGTTTTTCAAGAATCACTTCTTTTTGCTGGTCCGTAAGAATTTCTGAAGTGGCAACGTGAAACGAACCTTCCACCATTGTCTCTACTTTATTCACATTCTGGCCGCCTTTTCCTCCACTGCGCGCTGTTTTAAATTTTATTTCGTTTAACACATTTACCATAATTATAAAATTACAAAATTCACCGGTAATACGATTTCTGAAACGTTCGTTATAATAAATTCGTAATTTGTAGCGATAATTTTTATATGAAAGAAAAAAAATTCATTTTTGCACCTAACCATCAGTAAATGAAGTCAAACGATATATACTCATCCCTCT
>JBDTHD010000277.1:0-32962 GCA_039937075.1 Ginsengibacter sp.
CTTCCTAAAAAATAAGTCCGGTTTCCATTTGGGATGTAGCCAAGGAGATCTATAAGATAACAAAAGTTGTCGATCATATTTTGAATAAGATCCACGCGTTTTGATATTTGCAAACCCAACATGGTGAAAAAACTATCCCAATAATAGATTTCCCTAAACCTTCCACCGGGAACAATATATGGATTAGGAAGAGGCACCAGGGAATTATGGGATTCCTCCGGCTGACGCGTAAGCACATCCCATAGAATTTTTAAATGTTCAATAATAGGCCTTCCTTTTTCACTCACAAAGCCTGTATTGAAACTTTTAGGTAAAGTAAAATGTTGATGAACAAAAACCGTCAAATCAAACCCGGGATTATTTTTTTCCGCTTCATAACGGTCATGTATATCCGAAAGATCAGAATTGGGCGTACAATCAACAAAGGTTTTATTATCAGGAAATACTTCTTCTTCCTGCACTCTTTCAAACAATTCTCCTAAAGAAAAAATATATTTTATTTCCATTTCTTTTTCTTTTAAAGTTAATGAATGACATCAGGATTGATAACCGGGTGCAGAGGTTTTTTTTGTAGCCGTTTGAAAACAAAAAGGCAAATTATTAAAATTCCAATCGGTACCAACGTAAAATAAAACGCAGTCGTACCGTTGTATTTTTCAAAAATATAACCGGTTATCAGGGAACCCGTTGTTCCACCGATCGCAGAGAATATGATAATCAATCCCGACATTACGCCATGCTTTGGCTTCGGCAGAGAGCTTAAAATTACTGAGTTGATTGCCGGGTAAACAGGCGCGAGCAGCAAACCAACCAAAGGAAAAATATAGGCGGCCAATGGCGCGTCTAACCAGCCATGTATATGCACGCCTGTTGCGCCTTTGGCCAGGGGCATGGCAATAATTACCAGCAACGCAGCTAATAATAATGTACCAATTATAACATAAAACCAATTTAGTTTTTTTAATAAAACCCCTGCGAGAAATCTTCCCAATGCCGTAGAACCCGCTAAAATACTGCCCATCTGAATGCTAAGAACCGCGGGCAATAAAAGCACCTTATTATTAAAAGTGGGTAAAAAATTTTGGATGCTTTGTTCTATCAACACATAAAAGAAGGCGGAGAATATAAAAGCGATCACAATTGGCTCACTCATTAATTTAAACATATCAGAAAACCTGGGTGCTGCCGCGGGTTTCCCATCTTCTGTTTTGGCTACTGATTCATCCAGCGGCGAAATGAGTAAAAGTAAAAATGCAAGAACCGATAATCCTCCCAACAAATAATAAGCATCCAGCCAAGAAGTGGATTGAGGATTGGCGTTATCAACGAAAGAGCTGAAAATAAAATACAAAGAAAGATTACCGACCATAAAAAAAGATTCGATAAAGTTCATCATGCTGATGTGCTCTTTGGAATCTTTGGTAACAATGCCGATAGTGCTATATACGCTCATTTTAATTAAAGCAAAGCAGGCACCAACGGCAACAAATAATAATTTGATGGCGAAGAATCCCGGCGTAGAAGGAATAATAAAACAAACCACACATATTACACCCAGGGCAACCAACATCGCTTTTTTGTAGCCAAATTTTGCGATATATGACGCGACCAAAAATGATACAATCGCGATACTCAAATCTTTACAAGGATCAATCCAGGCAGCAGCATTTTTCGTAACGCCAAAATTATTTTGCACCTGTAAAATGGCTATCCCGGAACTATTAAGCAGAATGGCAAAAACAAAATAATTGATAAAAAGGGAAAGTTTGATTTTCCAGTTATGCATACAAAAATTTTATCATCGAATATACTATTTAAATTCAGGTATCACAGCGATTGATATAGATACAGTTTTTGGCGCTAACAGTAAACGGACAAAAAAGGAAGATTTTTGTTTGGAAGGATGGGAAAATAAATAACTTCATAATTGATCTCAAAACCGAATTAAATCAATACTAATCTTTCATTTGAATGATTGATGATTATTCAAATAATTTCCAGGACAAGGTATTTCCATTTAAACTATTAACTTTAAAATCAAATTTTTAAATTCAAAATTATGAAACCTGTTACGAGTTGTTGTTGTACAAATATTCCCGCTAAGGCTAACAAACTTCTGATGACAATTGTTTTCCTTTTTTGCTTTTTACTAAATAGCAATGCACAGCAAAAACTGCGCGTGGTGGTGGCTGGTTTAAACCACGACCATGTCTATAATATTTTACATGCTTATAAAGAGGGTAAAGTTTTAATTGTTGGTATTGCCGAACCCAATAAAGCACTATGGAAAAAGGTTAGCACCGAATATAAGCTACCGGATTCTTTGTTTTCAACCAATCTTAAAACCCTCGTGCTGGCAAAAAAACCTGATGCAGTTTTAGGCTATAACGAAGTATCGGGCCATGTGGATATTGTAAAAGTGTGTGCACCTTTACACATCCCTGTTATGGTTGAAAAGCCCCTCGCTGCAACGCTTCAGCAAGCGCAGGAAATAGAAGCTCTTTCTAAAAAGTATAATGATATGATTTTGGTGAACTACGAAACAACATGGTATCCTTCAATTGCAGATGTATATGACACGGTTGAAAGCGACAAATTTGGAAAAATAAAAAAGATGGTTTTTCATGATGGCCACCAGGGGCCAAAAGAGATCGGCTGCAGCCCGCAATTTTTAGCGTGGCTAACCGATCCTGTAAAAAATGGAGCCGGCGCTTTAAATGATTTTGGATGTTATGGCGCGGATATTATGACATGGATGATGCACGGCCAAAAACCAATTGCAGTTACCGCTATCACAAGGCATTATAAAACCATCGAATACCCAAAGGTGGACGATGATGCAACGATCCTGGTTGAATATCCGGGCGCCACCGGAATAATTGAAGCCTCATGGAACTGGCCTTTCTCAATTAAAGACATGGAAGTATTTTGCGAAACCGGTTACCTGCATGCATTGGATAATGTAAACATTACTAGCCGCAAACGCGAAAATATAGTGAGCTCAAAAAAAGCCGCTCCATTACCCGCACCAAATAATGATCCGCTGGTATATCTTGCCGCGGTGCTTCATCATCAACTTTCCGGCACCAACGATCTTTCGTCATTAAATTATAACATGATTGTGATGCAGATATTAGATGCGGCCAAACGGTCTGCTGCTTTGGGTAAGAGAATTGAATTATAATTTCAATCTTTCGCAACATCTCTTGAATACCAATAAAAGCTCGCGCCGGTAAGAAAAATTTTAATTTCTTACAATACCTAATTCTCTTCCTTAAAATAAACCTTGTAATAATTCATTCTCATTTTCTCATCATATCCTTTTTCAATCAATTCTTTATCCCCATGTATATAAATATGAAAATTCTTATCAAGCTTCAAAACACTTTTAAAAGCACGGGCTTGTTTCTTTACCGCGCTGCCGGATATCAAAAATGAATCATCAATTGCTGTGTCATATTCTTCTTCATAACTCTTTTTAAAATTTTTAAACGATTCGATTCCTTGTTCATTCCCAAATACTTCATTTGAAAATTCATTAAAATCGAAATGCTCTTTTTCTTTAAAATAATTAATCGATTTGTTTAATAAATCTATTTTATCGGTTTTTGAAATTTCAAATTCTTCGTCTATTTTATGAGTGACAAAATCTTTGTAAACTTTCAAGACCGTGTTCGTTTGGTTATAATTGTCGTTCCTGATTTTTAGCTTTAAAAAATCATCAATCCAATAGGCAGCCTCAGTATTGTTTGTCTGATCAACAATTGCCACTTTATAGCCTTCTTCCTTTTCGGTATTAAAAATTAAACAACCTTTATCTAACTTTTTAATATTTATGGCCTCTTGCTCATAACTAATTTCAAACTCATTTACTTTTGAAATTATTTTCAAATAAGGCTCCTTTGATTCGGATTTAAAAATTCCTATCGCGTCCAACATTTCACCTTCCATTTGTACATTCTCAAAATAACAAACATATAATTCACCAGATTTTATTTTAGGATGATTGGAAATATCATACAAATGTTTTGCTATCTGCCGCGTGTTTGTATGAAACTCATTTTTATCGTTAAAAATAATTTCAGCAAAATGAAAAACTTCATTCAGGTTTAAATCTTCCGTAGAATGAGATAGACGATAAATTTCATTTGTTTTCTCAAATGGTTTCAAAAAATAGTTCATCAATAAACCATCTAAAATTTCATCCTCTATATTCAATGGATGTTCCGATAAGTTTAAATTTTCATCTAATAATTTATTTCCAACTTTATGAATGGAAAGCCGGGAAAGAGATGCTTCAAAATATGAAATCATAAGTAAAAAATTGAAAGATATCTTTTTTTAAAATTACCAGCAAACAAATAAATATCGTAGATTTTTATTTTGATAACATCATCCTGCAAATTTTAAAATCCTGTGCGTCCGGATTTATACAAAAAGTATTTCACGAAAAAACAGCCATTTATTTCTTGCCATTAAACAAGGAATAATGAATGCAAAAATATAAATAACAAAGACTATGAGGTTTTACACGGTCGCAGAAAGATGGCTTAAAATCTCATAGCTTTATTTATTTTACGGCGTAGTAGACTGATAACCTTGTTCAGCCAGCATCTTACCCATCGGCATAAAATCAGCATCTTCTTTTGGTGCCCACGTAGCCATTCCATCTACATAGCGATTGTACATACAAAACGCAGCAGCGATTAAGACCGTATCATGAATTTCTTTATTCGCTGCGCCTGCTTCTCTTGCCGATGAAATATCCTCTTCGGTTACATTTTTTCCTCCTTTTTGTACATGCTTCGCGATGTTGAGCAAGGCACGCACTTTGGATGATACCTCAATATTAGGAAACCCTTGTTTTATTTCTGTCAAAAAGCTAACCGGCTGCTGCAAAAGGTTTGCCGCGGAGGCACCATGAGAACTGTGGCAGAAATGACAATCGTTCCAATAAGAAACAGAAGAAGCAATCATTTCCCGTTCGCCTCTCGTTAGTGAGTTTTCCCGGACTAATAATATTTCTGCTAACTCGCTCATCGGTTTGGCCGTTTCAGGATTGAAATTAAATAATCCCCTGATTCCCGGCATGTCGTTGTTTAATTGAATGTGCGCCATTTGTTTATGTTTTATTGATTAAAAAATGAATTTTATTCGTGTTGTTATCTGTTATATTTTGTTTCCAAAATGAATTGCAATTGACTTAAAAAAAATATTGATCTTAGCATTTGAAAAAAAGAGCCCCCGATAAGAATAACGGGGCCGTATTACTTGATATAAGAAAATTTTTAGCATTAGAATTTTGTTGAAAAGTTTGCATTTACAATTAAGCATTGCTGTGTTGTATTCGCTTTTTTTATATTTTCTGCGTTAGCATTGATTCCTGATTCTGCTGCACTCCTTTTATATTTTTCATTGATCATTTATTTTTTAAATTATTGTTTTGCGGCCAAATTGTTGATCACTAAATTTCCAATTTTCTTTCCTTGATCATAAGCAGTAAACACCGAAGCCCTGTAATGAATTCCTCCATAAAATCTGCTGTATGAAACTTCTACAGCAGCCTCATCCGTGCTTTTGAAATGACGGTCGGGCCATCCCCAATCCCTCTCAGTCGAATCTCTAAAAGCGGTATTTCCTTTAAAAATATTCTCAAGAACAGTGGACGCGGCGGCGGATATAGTAGAGTGAGCGCTGTTATACTCAGGGAAAGGCGGCGTTTGTAAATAAGGCATCCATGCCTGGTCGATATAATTGTTGATATAACTTTCCGGCCTTATTACATCGAACTTATATTTTGTAAACCAACAGCAGATAAATGCATCATAAATACCAATGGCAGCACCGGTATAAGCAGTCACGGTTTTATAAAAGTCGGCGTTGTTATTCTTTGCAATCGTTCCTACAATTTCCATCCAATGTCCGCAGGGAGTCATCGCCTTCGTTGCAAACATCGCATGTCCCTGCACGTGCATTTTAAAACTGTTACAATCCCAGAAGTTAGCGATCCATTTTTTAGTAGAATCCAATGTATTGCCGGTGTTCATTACGTCTACAGCCATTTTGTAAAACCGGCTGGCAGTATCGGTGCTGAATGGCGGCGGCGGCGGTGGCGGAAACATATTTGCAGAATCCATTACCATACACCTTATCGTTGGCCATAAAGGTTCGACCGCAGGAAAATAGGCAGGAGGCGTCGGCGTCCAATGTCCCGGAAGATTGGTAACGGCAAAACTTGCCCCACGTGTTTGAGCGTAATTATCATGCTTGCTCCACGACATCACAGAATCTGCAACCTCGTTTCCATAAGCAATGGAACCATTAAATAAATCTTCAGGCATTCCATGGTCTTTGGCCAAAGATTTCACTGAATCTAAAAGCATCTTCATGGTGTCGCCGGAAAACGTGAGATTATCTCCCACTTTTATCAACGCGATCAAAGATGCAAATGGAAAATCAATTTTTGCATTCGCGGCAGGGTGCGGAATATTATTTAAATCTTTTACTTTTCCTTCAAAGGAATTAAGCCGGCCATTATCTTTAGCCAACACTTCATAAGCCGCCAGGTTTGAATAAGCGAAAACCCTTGCTGCGACTGGCGGCGTAAAAATATCATAAATGACTACATAATTGAGCTTATGCATTACATCATTATACAGCAAAGGATTGTGTATGACTTTTACGTAATCATTTTGCTTTTGTTTGCAGGAAGAAAAAGCAACGACAATGAAGAAAATAAAAAAACGTACATAATAAATCGAGTTTTTTTTCATAATGTGTTTTTTGGAAACGAAAGAAAGTTTCAAATTTTATTTGGTCAAAAACAGGGTGCCATTAAATGCCGACCAGCGCATTCGGGTTTCGATATTTCCAGATTTTTTTTGCAGAATAAGAATTCAATAAATAAGTTGGTTTACTGGCGCGGAAGGAAAATTGCCTTTTTAAAAGAATTCAACTTTAGTTTGATTGCCGAATAAATATTATAGCGAAAAGAGTTTTAAATCTCAATGATTTCGCCTCTTCAATAATTTTTTATCTGCAGTTTTATGCAAGAATGTTTGATGAAATATTATCAATCCAACATCACTTGTGAAATAAAGCAAAACAAAACAGAATTAAAGAAAATTCTCTTTAAACAACAATGAAAACAAAAGCTGAAGGCCTTTTTATTTAAACCGCATTTTATGCACAATAGTCCGGCGGTTGCTCGGGAGAAAGTTGAATCGCAGATTGCAAATCTTCAGCTTCTAAAGGAAGCCATTGTTGGTTTGCAATTATTGGAGAAGTTATTTGAGCTCCAAAACAAGAGCCATCAAATACAGTAAGATATTTGAAAACAGAATTAGAATTGTCTGCTTTTTTAGGATTTTTGTTCTGAGTTAGATCATTACTTATTTTAAAGAAATCATTCTTAGCATTTTGAAGCGCCATTTCCTTTTTGTTAGGAATACATTTTAAATAAAGCGTGTCGTTGGAAAGTTTCCTTTTTACATACTTATATTTTACGCCGTTCATTTCGATTTCGCCATCATAACGCTCGTAAGAAGACCAGCTATTTTGATAAGCAACATTAACGGGAATTTTTAATTCAATTAAATCAGATTCTTTATAAGAATTATTATCAAGCGCCACCTCTAGTTGTTTGTTAGCATGCTTCTGCATAAAATCGTACATCAACCGGTAGCCAAACCAGTTAAATGCAAATAAAAGCAGGAAAAATAAAGCAGCTATTTTTTTCAAAGCAATAAATGAATAATTAAATAATGCGAATTAATTATTTTTTGATAGAAGTAAAAATAGGAAACTTTCTTTTAAAATAGCTTTTTGAATAATAATATTTGTAATACTCATTTAAAATAAGAATGTAGCAAATAAGTTGGTTTACTGTGATCCTAAAAAATAGAATCATTACTCAGACAAAATGCGTTTAAATGCATTTTTTTAATCACTCCATTTGATTGTCTAATTAATATTTTGATGTACTATAGAAATCATTTCCCATGTTCCATAGGAACATTTTTTGGGTAGAAAATAGTTTGCAATGTTGCGGTCGTTCGGTACGAACGTTTCGTGCTAAATGGGCTCCTTAAAAATGTATTGCTCATCATATTCTACCTCAAATAGCTTTAGCATTCTTATGTATTCATTTAAAAATGTTTGCTTCTGATGATGTATTTCCTGGTTTTGAATATAGCGTATTACATCAGGCACATGACTTTTGGAATAAGAAAATGCTCCATACCCCTCCTGCCATCCAAACGAGCCATTGCAAAATCCCTGAGCTTTGATCCACTTACTACTTTCTGTTTTTACATTTTGCACCAAAGTAGAAATTGATTGATGAGGCCGCATTCCAATAAAAATATGGATGTGATCGGGCATGCTATTTATTTGTAACATCTTGTGGTTATTCTTCTGAAAAATACCGGTCATATATTTATGTAAGTCTTCCTTCCATTCATTTTGTATAAGTGCTGCACGATATTTTACCGCAAAAACAAACTGTATGTGCAATTGCGTATAAGTATTTGGCATAAAGAATTTTTTGTCAATTAATTTTTTTGTGAAATAAGACAAAAGCACAAAACGTTCCTATGGAACGAACTTCCAATATTTATAAACCAATTCCTACCTACAAAATGTTCCTACGGAACAGAAAAACTATCAAAATCTTCCTACCGAAATAAACTTATCAAAATATCAATTAGCCTATTTAGCTAAAGCCTCAAAATCAACTCATCTCATTCCACTACATACGTTTTTTTATCTTTTCCAATTGCGGTTAAAGTCAGCGATTTCCAGTTTTTTGGCAATGAAGTTTTTAATTGTACAATTCCTTTCGGAGTAATGTCTAAACCACCAAAACCAAAAAGTACACTTTGTAAATATCCGCCTGCACCGGTAGCAAAATAAGGATTCGTGCCTCCGGCAGTTTCTGCCATAACTCCAAAAGGTGGTAATTTATTAGGAATATAGGATTCTTCAAATGCATTCCACGCTTTTTCAGGTTCATTAAGCCTTGCATATAAAATCGTGAAAATCGCGTGCGTCATTGCCGGAGAACCTTCCCCTATCCTGCTTTCATAATAGGCAAGGTCTTTTTTTATTTGCGCAGGATCCGTAATTTCTTTTAATGGATAAGCCAATAAATTTACATCGGCCTGTTTTATTTTAATGCCATTGTATCCAGCATATTCTGAGGTAACACCATTGGGCAATTTTAAAATCGGAATATTTTTTTCTACCGCAGCCCAATCTGTGTCAACTGGCTGGTGCAAAATTTCGGCCGCCATAATTGCATACCGCAAATTGGCTTTTGCAGCGGCATTGGTAAAGGCATTGTTATCTACATTTTCCGCCCACTCGTCGGCGGCAACTACATTATTAATATCATAATGGCCAGGACCGTTTCTTTCCACGCGGCTTGCCCAGAAATCAGCGCAATCTTTTATCATCGGAAACCCTTTTGCACGAAGCCATGAAGTATCCTGCGTTACGGCATAATAATTCCATGCGGCAATCGCCACATCCGCGGTTATGTGGTGTTCAAAAGGGCCACTCAAAGCCCACACAGGTGTTTCTTCATTTCCGCTCGCAGCACTTTCCCATGGGTACATCGCACCTTTATATCCATGAGCAAACGCATTATTTTCCGCTTCTTTCAGTCTTTCAAACCGGTATTCCATCATACTTTTCGCCATCTCCGGATGCAAAACCAACAGCGCGGGAAACATCCAGATTTCAGCATCCCAGAAAACATGGCCGTTATAACCAAGCCCGCTCAAACCCATTGGAGACGGGCTATACGCTGTTCCTCCCCTCACAAAGGAATACAAATGATACATAGCAGAATGAACGTCGCGCTGGCTTTCGGAATCTCCTGCAATTTCTATATCACTCTTCCATATTTTATCCCAGGCTTCATCATGGAACTTTATCAAATTTTTTGTGCCTTGCAGTTTTGCATAAATAACGTAGCGCTGCGATTCATTAAAAGGATCTTCATGTTGCGCAGTTGTGATTGACGCACCCGCAATCGCGAAATGATAAGTAGTGCCAGCTTTCAGCTCTTTTTTAAATTTTAAAAGATGCATATTATTGTCCCACATTTCATGAATCAATTCCGGTTCGGAACCATGAGGTTCGTCAAATAAAAAAGTAGTACAGGATCCAAAAGTCAATTTTCCTGTCGGGCTTTTTGCTACTGAAGAAAGCAAACTTATTTCTACATGCGGCCTGTCTATTTGATTGTAATAATTCTGCACGTCACGCAGCTCGTCAGGCGCCTGCATTACGCTTGCGGGAATAATTTCTATATCTTTTTTAGCAGTGATGGTAACATCTACCAACACAGTATACGGCAAATTTCGCAAAGCGTAGTAAGTATAAGATACGGTCGCTTTATCCTGGTAATCGAAAGTCGTTTTTAAATTGGCATGCTTCATATCCAACACCTGATTCATATTTTTTGCATCAGCAGAACCAATGCGGTGCCCATCAATATCAAGATCCATATCTACCAGGTTGAAACTTTTTAAAAAATTACTTACCATTCCCCTTCCGTATTGATCATAAGCGCCGTTTAAAACAACCGTTTTACATTTTAGAGGTTCTGCAGAAGAAACGATTCCGATTACTCCATTGGCAACCGTTTCGCCATAATAATTGGATGGATCAATTTTGTCGGCGGTAATTTTCCAGGGATCAATTGTTTGAGAAAAAGAAAAGAAATAAATAAAAGTGAAGAAGCTGAAGAAAATAAATCTTTTCATTTAGATAAATTTTTAAAATTAATTGCAATAAATGTAAACTAATTAGTGGTATGGAAAAGAAGATAGTTCAATAAAATTACCACACCGGATCGCAAAAAATAAAAGCAAAATTTTATTTTAAACTTCCCTTTATTTTTTGTTAATTGATAATTTATATTTAAAAGATTACCGGTTCAATACATTCATTCGTTATTTTGCAGCGCTTATAAATTTATTTCTAAAAATGAAAAAAATACTGGTAATTCTTTTATCTATACTTATCCTGGTTTCTGTTTGCTCTTACATTTTTATTCCCTCTACATTGCAAATTTCAAAAGCAGATTACGCGCAATGTAATGTGTATGGGGCTTACCGGACCTTAAGCAATAAAAATACATGGATAAAATGGTGGCCGGAAAATTCTGATTCCTCTGTAAATCAAGACAGTTCAGGCAAACAATCATTTTTCTACAAAGGATTCAATTATCAGTTGTCCCAAAAATTTTATAATGCGATCGACGTTCAGATGCGAACCAACCATTCAACAATTGACAGCAGAATTGTTCTTATCAAAATAAAAAATGATTCTGTTATTTTAGACTGGAAGTGCAATCTTGAAACAAGTTTGAATCCCATTACCAGAATTTTAAAATACACAGAAGCCGAAAAGATCAGGAACAATATGACAGATATTCTTTCTCATCTTCGTTCTTTTCTTAATGATCAAAAAAATATTTATGGAGTCAAATTTAATGTCATGATGTCTAAAGATTCCACGATGGTGCTTACGAAAAATGTTGCTAAAAAATATCCATCTACTTCTGACATATATGGGTTGATTGGAAATTTGAAAAAATACATTGCAGCCGAAGATGCCAAAGAAAATAATTTTCCGATGCTGCATGTAAAAACGCTAAACGATTCTACGTACGAGACGATGGTCGCAATTCCGGTAAATAAAAAACTGGCGGGAACCAGCAATATTTCTTTTAGCCGTTTTGTTCCCTGGAAAGTTTTAACGGCTGAAGTAACAGGAGGAAATTATGCAGTGGACCAGGCATTACAACAAATGAAAAATGTCATCAGTGATTATCAATTAACTCCCATGGCCATTCCGTTTGAATCGTTAGTGACTAATAGAATGCAGGAACCTGATAGTTCCAAATGGGTTACCCGAATTTATGTCCCTGTTCCGTAATCTGCAACCATGCATTTTTTGAAAAGGTTTAGAATAGTTTAGTTTGTTCCAATTGTCCCATTACAGTAAACAAACTTATAACCGATATTTCTATTCTACAAACAAGCGTTTATTCTATCCCGTCCAGATATTTTTATTTAAGTCGGCAGTTAATTCATAATAGCCGCCATCCGCCTCAAATCTATCCTATTAAATGGAAAACAAAATCAAATGATCCGTCTTACAATAATTGGGCGCTATTTCCGGACGAAAGTTCTTTTTCAGCTAACAAACCATAAGGGGTCATTAATAAATCCTTTTACATTCTGCCTTCGGCTTTTATCCATATCTTTAATTTATTAAATGATTATAGCATGAAAAGTGTTCTCTTGTTTGTGTTTACAGCAGGTTTTGCAATGAATGGTTTCTGCCAGTCTAACGATTCTACCGCCATTGTCCGGTTGCTTGAAAAAGAATCCGCGACATGGCGCTCCGGCGACACTGCCGCTCATGCAGCATGCTGGCAAATAGAACCCCATAGCAACATAATAGTAATGACAGCCGATGGAAAAACATTCGCGGTTCCGGTTGACAAAATCGTTCATCCCGCACCGGGAACAATGGGCCAGGGCGGCACCTCAAAAAATAGTAATTACACAATGAGCATTCATGGAACAACGGCTTTGGTCACTCACAATGAAACATCCACTTCCGTAAACGGCGCGGTGAATCATACGTATGAAGTGCGCATGTTAGAAAAAATAAATGGTCAATGGAAACTGACAGGGCAAATCATACAGGTACTTTAGCGATAGCGTCTTTGCTCTTCATTCTTAAAGTCTCCGCAAGGAACGAATGCGCAAGATTCCACCAACAATAGTAAACAAAGAAATAAGGCATGTTTTTATTTTTAAATTCATAACGCCTCTCAATCCTCGTCTTCACAAATCTTCTTTTTTTAGTAACGGATCATCTTACTGCACCAGAAGGAAAAACGCGAAAAGTTTTAATGATAACTTCACTTAATTTCAATGTAGAATTCCGCAAAGAACAATGACATGTGTATTACAACTCACGGAAATAAATCATGATGAATTTATTCAGTTGGCTCAATTGAAAAAACGGGTTTCGGCTTATGACAATCGTAAATGACGCTAATTGAATATAAAATATTTTGAAATTTAAATAACCTTTTATTGGGCTATCAATTCATTATTCAGGTTATATTCTTCATAAAGAAATGATTAATTCTTTAATTGAAGAAGTATCAGATGTTGCAAAAACACTTGGCTGGTCAAGCTATGTTTTTAATAATGAAAATATCAAAGGCGTTTCTTTTGCTCCGGGAAAAAGCGAACCTATCTTTCTCACATTCAATCCGGATGGAAGGCTGCTTTCGCCATTCAATATTATCTGTAAAAATATTTATGATGGTGTTCAATTAGATAAAGAACTGATGTTTACTACCAGTACAAAAACTCAATATGCGGGCTTAGACGCACATGCTGCAATCATTGATTTTTTAAAACATCTTTCCAAAAAATATTTGAAAAATTTTAATCTGACAGATCAAGGGTATTATTGGGAAACCGGCGATAAAAAACTTTTGATAAAACAATTTAGTAGATACGAAGCCGCGATGGATATATTTTCTGAAGCTTTAAAAGAGATGCCTGCAATTCCAAATGAAACATCAGAATCGCTGGTTGAAAGATTGGAAAGGCTTTTAAAAGAAAAGTTTGGCGGTGGAAAAGATCCAGGTTAATTGATTTTCAAATTTAATTTCATTGGCAAAATATTGGTAAACCTAAACTGGGAAATCATCTTATTTGTTTGTTTACTAACCGCGATTTCAATGACGAATTACTTTTTATATACTCTACATTCGTCATTTTCTTAAGCAAGATTATTAATCCCCTGACATAGTGTCTCAATTTTTTAATTTGTTATCTTTGCCCACCTTAGATTAAAAATTGAAAAATGCTGGAATTAACTTTAGATAAAACACATGATGAAAGCAGGCAGGGCGAAGCATTTTCAACAAAAAACCTCCTTAAAAATTCCTTCGAAAAAAAGTTTTATATAGAAAGTTATGGTTGTGCAATGAACTTTGCTGACAGTGAGGTAATCGCTTCCATTTTGCAAAAAGAAGGATTTGGAATTACTCCCCGTTTTGAAGATGCAGACATGATATTCATCAACACCTGTTCCATTCGTGAAAAGGCAGAGATAACGGTAAGAAAAAGATTGACAGAATTCAAGAAAATGAAAAAAGACAACCCGGGTCTGCTCGTTGGCGTATTGGGTTGCATGGCCGAAAGGTTGAAATCAAAATTCCTTGAAGAAGAAAAACTGGTAGATATCGTAGTTGGTCCGGATGCATATCGTACACTTCCCGCATTAATTGAAGAAGCAGAAAGTGGCCAAAAGGGTGTGAATGTTTTATTAAGCCGCGAGGAAACGTATGGGGATATTTCCCCGATAAGACTGAACAGCAACGGTGTTACTGCTTTTGTAAGCATTATGCGCGGTTGTAATAACATGTGTTCTTTTTGCGTGGTTCCGTTTACGCGTGGTCGGGAACGCAGCCGTGATACTGACTCCATAGTAAGAGAATGCACGGAACTTTTTAATGAAGGCTATCGCGAAGTAACGCTTCTCGGACAAAATGTAGACAGTTATCAATGGATAAATTCATCTGATAATTCGGTAGTTTCTTTCGCCAATTTGCTGGAAAAAGTAGCGCAGATTTCTCCTTTACTCCGTGTAAGATTTTCAACTTCTCATCCGAAAGATATTACAGACCAGGTTTTGTTCACCATGAAAAAATACGATAACATTTGTAATTACATTCATCTTCCCGTACAAAGCGGAAGTACGAAAATATTACAAATGATGAACCGCACTTACACTCGCGAATGGTACATTTCAAAAGTAAACCGGATAAGAGAAATTCTTCCGGCATGCGGTTTGTCAACAGATTCCATCACGGGTTTTTGTGGAGAAACGGAAGAAGACCACAAAGAAACTTTAAGTCTTTTTGAATATTGTGAATACGATTTAGCTTATATGTATTTCTATTCTGAACGCCCGGGAACCCTTGCTGAAAGAAGATTTAAAGACGATGTTCCACTGGAGGTGAAGAAACGAAGATTGCAGGAAATTGTGGCCTTGCATCGTATTCATTCTTTGAAAAGTATGGAAAGAGATTTGGGAAAAACATTTAAGGTTTTAATAGAAGGTAATTCTAAAAAGAGTGAGGAAGATTGGGCAGGAAGAACGGATCATAATAAAGTAGCGGTATTTCCAAAAACAGGAAACGAAAAGAAAGGAGATTATGTAAATGTGTTTATTGAAAATTGTACAGCAGGAACTTTGATTGGAAAAATAAAATGAAAGTCAAGTAACATGGTAATAGAATTAAAAAACAATATTGAAGAAATCAAAGAAATTTGTCGCAAAATGCAGGTTCAATCTTTGTATCTTTTTGGATCAGGAAGTACGCAAAAAAATCATACCATCGAAAGCGATCTGGACTTTATTTTCAAATTTAAAAAAGATGAGAATGGGTTACCAATTTCAGGTTATGATTATTTTGACCTGATGTTTGATCTTGAACGAATTACGGGT
Organism: Ginsengibacter sp.; assembly: GCA_039937075.1. Lineage (GTDB taxonomy): Bacteria > Bacteroidota > Bacteroidia > Chitinophagales > Chitinophagaceae > Ginsengibacter. Next base: position 15,559 of record JBDTHD010000277.1, read on the forward strand.
AAAAAAATAGATCTTGTGGCAGCAGAAAAAATAAAAAATAGATATTTCCTGGACAGAGTTAATCAGGAAAAAATAAAAATCTATGAATCCTGAATCCTTCAAATTCAATAAATAAAGATTAGGATTCGATTAAAAAAATGTGATGGTAAAAATTGTAGAAAATAATATCCCAATAATCATTGAACTATGCAAAAAACATAACTTGAAATCACTTTATCTTTTTGGCAGTGCAACTGACGTAAAATATTTCAATGATAAAAGTGATGTGGATTTTTTATACGAATACGACAAAGGCAAAATTGCAGAATTAGATTATGCTGATAATTATTTTGATTTTCTTTTTTCACTTCAAAATATTTTGAAAAGAAATATCGATTTAATGCCAAATGAAAAATTAAAAAATCCATATTTATTAAAGCAAATCAATAGCGAAAAAATAAAAATTTATGGCTAAAGATGCAAATGCTTTTTTATCCGATGTAATTGGTTCTATTGCAATAATTCAAAATCATTTGGTTGAAGTAAAAAGTCTCAACGAGTATGAAAATAATTTTTTGACTACTGATGCTGTTGAACGAAGATTAGCAATAATCGGTGAAGCTTTGGCGAAGGCATCAAAATTGAATCCTGAAATTACGGTCTCTCATCAAAAGAAAATAATTGCATTAAGACATATTATCGTCCATGATTATGATTTGGTCGATAGCAATGCAATCTGGGCAATTGTAAAAGTTTATCTCCCAGTTTTAAAAGAAGAAATCTCAAAATATTTAGATTAAAAATAAATGGATCAGCAAGCAATAAAAAACAGGTTTGGAATTATTGGAAATTCTCCCGGATTGGTTCATGCGCTTGATGTGGCGATACAGGTATCCAATACCGATTTGAGCGTTTTAATCAATGGCGAAAGCGGCGTGGGAAAAGAAGTTTTCTCGCATATTATCCACTCTTTATCTGCCCGAAAACACAATCCTTTTATAGCCGTAAACTGCGGAGCCATTCCCGAAGGAACGATTGACTCAGAGCTTTTTGGCCACGAAAAAGGATCTTTTACCGGCGCAGTAGATTCACGAAAAGGTTATTTTGAAACGGTGAATAGTGGTACTATTTTCCTGGATGAAATTGGCGAACTTCCTTTGGGTACGCAAGCACGTTTATTGCGTGTGCTGGAAGCCGGAGAATATATCCGCGTTGGTTCTTCCAAAGTACAAAAAACGGACGTTAGAGTGATAGCAGCCTCTAACAAAGACCTGTTAGAATATACGCATACCGGAAGATTTAGAGAAGACTTATATTATCGCTTAAATACTGTTCCCATAAGGGTTCCGGCATTGCGCGACAGGAAGGAAGATATTCCTTTATTGTTTAGAAAATTTGCGGTAGATTTTTCCGAAAAATATAAGTCACCACCTGTTCAGTTAACCGATGAAGCCCGGGATATTTTAGTAAATTATCCATGGCCGGGAAACATCAGGGAACTAAAAAATATTGCTGAACAGATCTCTGTTCTAACAAAAGACAAATCAATAACTGCGGATGACATGAGGCATTTTTTACCTGAAACCAATTTCAACCGGCTTCCGGTTCTTTCCACTCATCATGATGGACCCAATCAAAAGGAATTTGCCAACGAAAGGGAAATTTTATACAAATTGTTTTTTGATGTAAAGAAAGATGTGACCGAGTTAAAAAGAATGTTTTTTGATGTGTTGCAAAACCCAAATTCAATAAATGAAAATCATTTCAGGAATGAACCGATATTAAATGATTTTCACAACGAACAAAGGCCGCCGGCAATTTCTTCCGGACAACCCGTTGTACTTCAAAATAACACCAACCACAATAATATTGACGAACACCAGGAAGTAGAAGAATCGCTCAGCATAATGGATGCGGAAAAAGATTTAATTATCAAAGCGCTAAAAAAACATCGGGGCAAAAGAAGAGACGCCTCCAGCGACCTTGGCATTAGCGAAAGAACCTTGTATAGAAAATTAAAAGAGTATAATATCAACGAATAGCTCATAGTTAGTAGTTCGTTAATTAAATTCCGGCGATGATACAACTATCAGATTCTTTTCTACATTCATGTTTAAAATTATCTCAAAAAAATGCAAATCAAATCAACGATAAAACTCTTCGCTTTGCTAAGTTTTGTGGCTATTACATTTAGTTTTGCGACGTGCAAATATTCCTTTAAAGATACCTCTCCGATTCCGGCTGATATTACGACTTTCAGAGTAACTCAATTCGGCAATAGGGCGCGTTATGTAAATCCCACTGTCGCTCCACAATTAACAGAAAAATTAAGGCAAAAAATCATTGGCCAAACAAGGTTGCGTGAAACTAAAAATGACGACGCCAATTATGACATAAGCGGTTACGTGTCCGATTATAGTGTAACAACGAGTGGCGTGGCCAACCAGGGCGCTACGAGCAACCGGCTAAATGTTTCATTTCATCTTATCTTTAAAAATACTGTAGACCCGGACCCCGCAAAGAGTTTTGAGACGGACCTTACCAGCAATTACGATTTTAAATCAACCCAGACATTACAGGAAGCTGAATCCGATTTGATGGATAATATAATTAAGACGGTAACAGATGCTATCTTCAACAAAATATTTTCTAACTGGTAATCAATAAGCGATGGGTAATCAAAATTATGCAGCTCAGTTTTATTCAGATATTTCAGGTAACGCTGATCTTCTTGAAAAAAATATAGAGGAATATCCGGCAAGTTCCGTTGCGCGTTTTATGTGGTTGTACCATCTCAAAAAAAACAAAGATGTCCGTTTTAAAGAAGTCGCGAAGCAGACCGGCATTTATTTAACCAATCCGCTTTGGATGGAATACCAACTGTCACAGCCAGGTTTGGCTGATAATACAGTAAACGAAGAAATTTCACAGAATCCTGTTTTGGAAAATGAAGCTTCGGAAACAAGAAGCGATGACACAATTGTTGAACCCGTTGAAGAAATTGAAAACGAAGTTTCCTCTGATTTTATCGAACAAAGACCAGGAGAAGAAACTTTACACGCAGCAGTAAACGAAGAAATTTCACAGAATCCTGTGTCAGAAAATGAATCTTCGGAAATAAAAAATGATGAAGCAATTGCAGAACCTCTTGAAGAAATTAAAACCGAAATTCCTGTTGATTCTATCGAACAAAAATCAGAAGAAGAAACTTTACATTCAGCAGTAAACGAAAAAATTTCACAGAATCCTGTTTCAGAAAATGAATCTTCGGAAATAAAAAATGATGAAGCAATTGCGGAACCTCTTGAAGAAATTAAAACTGAAGTTCCTGCTGATTCTATCGAACAAAAATCAGGAGAAAATTTGCCCGCGGTAGTAAACGAAGAAATTTCGCAGAATCCTGTTTTGGAAAATGAATCTTCGGAAGCAAAAAACAATGAAACAACGGTTGAACCTGTCGAAAAAATTGAAACCAAAAATATAAAAATAGCTTCTGCAGAAAATGAAAAATCTTCAGATGAAACAAGTAAACAAGATGAAAATGAGGACGAGGACGCCGAAATTCTGTTCGAGCCACTTCACACCGTAGATTATTTCGCCTCGCAAGGTATCAAACTTAGTGAAGAAGCGTTGGCAAATGACCAACTTGGTAAACAGGTAAAAAGTTTTACAGCCTGGCTGAAAACCATGAAAAAATTGCATCCCGGCCAACTTCCGGAGCAAAATGAAGTAATTGAAAAAATTATCCAATCTTCGTCGGAAGAGTCAAACCAGAATGCAAATGTGCTGACAGAAGCCATGGCAGACGTTTTGGTAAAACAAGGAAAGCGCGAAAAGGCTGTGGAAATGTATGAAAAATTAAGTTTGATTAATCCTTCCAAAAGTGCGTACTTTGCAGCCAAAATCGAAAATTTAAAAACCGTTTAACATGTTGATACTTTTTATAATCATTATCATTTTAGCCTCCATAATTTTAGGAGTGATAGTGCTTATTCAAAATCCAAAAGGTGGTGGGCTTAACTCATCTGTTGGAGGATTTAGCAACCAACTTATGGGTGTAAAACAAACCAACGATATTTTAGAAAAAGGTACATGGCTTTTTGCTATAATAATTGGCGTATTGTGCATTACTTCGACTTTATTTATCCCAAAAACGGGTGGAACTAATTCCAATGACAATTTAATTAACCAGGCTCCTGCTGGAAATCCGGTGGCACCGCAACAAAACAACACAGTTCCGATGCCATCAACGCAACAGGCTCCTGCAACTTTACCAAAGACAAAATAAAATTATTAAAAATAATAGCACCCTGTCTCTATAAAAGGCAGGGTTTTTTTATGAGCATTTATTTCCGGAACGAAAAGAAAGACTTAATTTGACAAAACACATTGAAATCAAAATATGAAAACAGGGAAAGTAGTTTTAATTTTTATCCTGATCATTGCTTTGGTATCTATGTATGCCGCGTGGAGTATTTTTGGGCCGACTGTGCATGACCCGGAAAAGAAATTTCTGTACGTTAAAATTGGCAGCAATTACCAGGATGTAAAAGACAACCTGGTCAAAAATAAAATGATCGCCAACACATTTTGGTTTGACCAAATTGCAAAATATGCTGATTATCCTCAAAAGGTAAAAGCCGGAAAATTTAAAGTTACTAACGGAATGAGCCTTTATCATTTGGTAAAAATGCTTCGTTCCGGAAAACAAAGTCCGGTTAACCTGGTCATTACCAAACTGAGAACCAAAGAAGATCTGGCTAAAAAAATAGCAGACAATTTTGAAACGGATTCTTCTGGGGTAATTGATTTTCTAAATAATGATGATTCCTTAAAAGAATTTGATGTTGATTCAAACACGGTAATGACAGACGTAATTCCCAATACGTACACCTACACCTGGAATACATCTATAAAAAATATCTTTAAAAAACTGTATGACGAAGAGCAAAAGTTCTGGAACCAGGAACGTGTGCAAAAAGCGGAACAATTAGGCCTCTCTCCGAAGCAGGCGTATATATTGGCGTCAGTTGTAGAAGAAGAAACGAATAAACAGGACGATAAAGGCAAAATTGCAAGCGTTTATCTTAATCGTTTGAAAAAAGGAATGAAACTGGGGGCTGATCCCACGGTGAAATATGCCTTGCGGGATTTTGGATTGAAAAGAATTTATTATAAACATCTGGAGTTTGCATCTCCATATAATACGTATTTAAATCCAGGATTGCCACCGGGCCCGATTTGTACGCCGTCGATAAAAACAATTGACGCAGTGTTAAATTCTCCGCAAACGGATTATTTATTTTTTGTCGCGAGGTCGGATTTTTCGGGATATTCTGATTTTGCTTCCAATTATAGTCAGCATGAAATTTATGCAAAAGCCTACCAGCAAGCATTAGACAGTCTAATCAAGTCGAAGCAGCAGGGTAAATAAATTAAAAAAAGACTATTTTTAATTTTTTAAATTCGAAAAGTGTTTTGCAAAAAAAGATAAGTTTTTTCCGTCACCCGGTAAAATACCTGGTTAGAAAAAGTAAAAAATGGTCGCCGCCAGGCTTCCAGGACATCAAAGTCTATGGGGTGATGAAGCATTTATTTAAAGATTTCAATCTTCCCAGTTTTACAGAAAAAGCGTCTGCCATTTCGTATAATTTTATCATGTCGGTGCCCACTTCGTGTTTGTTTCTTTTTACACTAATTCCCAATCTTCCTTTTGTTTCAAAAAGAGGAATCAAGATGCAACTTCATGGATTGATTCACGACATCATTCCTTCCACCACGTATAACTCAGGATTGATACAGTTTGTAGATAGCTTTATTGACGGATCTAAAATTGGGATGCTTTCATTTACTTTTGTTTTATCGCTGTTTTTTGCGTCAGGCGCCGTGATGGGCTTGATGCGTTCTTTCAATAAAAATCATATTGGATTTGAAAAAATAAAAGGCTTGAAAACCAGGTGGGAAGCCATCAAACTTACTATGATGCTTTTTGGTTTGTTATTAGCGTGCCTGGTTTTATTGCTGCTGCAAAGAAATATTTTAAATTGGATTGGCATTAGAAATTTCCAGTTGAGAAATCTGATTTTGTATGGAAAATGGCTCTTCATCATAGGCTTAATTTTTTATTCTTACGCGTTTATTTATAGATATGCACCTTCTACTACCCGGCGATGGAATCTTGTTTCTCCGGGCGCTGTAATTGCTACCTTTTTAACCATTTTGGTGACTTTAGCCTTTACAACGTTTGTAAATAATTTTGGGCGCTATAATTTACTGTACGGTTCTATCGGAACTGTTATGGTAATTATGATTATGATATTTTTAAATTCTTTGGTAGTAATGATAGGTTTTGAAATTAATTTAAGCATCAACACGCTAAAAACAATCGCGGAAGGAGAACAAGGTAAAAAGTTACCTGCTTCAAATAAATAAAAATTCTCCCAGCTATTTTTTGTAGTGAATCGACAAATAATCTGAATTCCTGTTTTGTAAAAATCAATCCGGAAAAACCCGGTTTACTTTTACAAACCGCGGCACAAAGTAAGAATTCATTCCAGAGATAATTACCCCCCTTTCTGAAGCATGAATAAATTGAACATCTCCATTATTATTTTCCGTAATTATTCCTAAATGACCCACTACACCACTATTTGCATTAGTTCCGGTAAACAAAATTATATCACCGGGCCTGCATTTTTTAATGGGAATTTCTGTGCCGACGTTTGTAAAACTTACGGAAACCCGCGGAACGGATATATTGAAATGGGCGAAAACATAATTCACCAAACCCGAACAATCAAAACCGCCTTTTGTACTTTCTCCACCATATTTATATTTAATCCCCATAAGAGTTTCTGCAAAATCAACCACTTGATTTGGCGCCACATTTTTGGTATCAATTTTTCTCGACGGAACACTGTTTTTTATGTGAACAGTGCTACGAATGTCAGAACTCTTAGTAGTTTCAACATTGGTGGTTTTTCGCGACACGCTACAACCCGTCAAAATAAAAATAGAAATCAGAAAGGCAATAAATGAAAATTTCTTCATCAGCATTTAAAAAGGTTAATCAAAAATATCCTGATTTAGGGTAATAAAATATTTTGTGAATATCTGTAAAATAACATCATGTCCATAATAACTAAATGTTACAATTTTTGCGCTTTGCTCATTCTAAAGTAATTTTGCAAGGTTTTTAAATATAAAATTTCAAATAAAAATTTAGATATAATTATGGCATACGACGTAATAGTTTTAGGCAGCGGCCCGGGCGGTTATCCTGCAGCAATAAGAGCTTCTCAATTAGGAAAAAAAGTAGTTATCGTAGAACGTGAAAGCCTTGGCGGTATTTGCCTGAACTGGGGATGTATCCCAACAAAAGCATTGTTAAAAAGTGCGCAGGTAATGGAATATGCGAATCATTCTGCTGATTATGGAGTAGAAGTAAGTGACCCGAAGCCCAACTTTGAAAACATGATAAAACGCAGTCGTGGCGTTGCAGATAAAATGAATAAAGGGGTTACTTTTTTGATGAAGAAGAATAAGATAGATGTGGTGATGGGAGGCGGAAAATTAATTTCTCCAACGAAATTAGAAGTTACCTCTGCTGACGGTAAAAAACTAACGCTGGAAGCAAAAAATATAATTATTGCTACAGGAGCCAGAGCAAGGGAATTGCCTGCGCTAAAATTAGATGGCAAAAAAATAATTGAATACCGCAAAGCAATGAGTTTGGAAAAACAACCCAAGTCTATGATAGTCGTGGGTTCTGGTGCAATCGGAACTGAGTTTGCTTACTTTTATAACAGCATTGGCACTAAAGTTACATTGATTGAATTTTTGCCAAAGACAGTTCCTGTAGAAGATGAAGAAATTTCAAAAGAACTTGAAAAGAATTTTAAAAAACAGGGAATTACGGTAATGGTTAGCAGTGAAGTTACCAGCGTAGATATCAGTGGTGACGGCGTAAAAGCAAAAGTAAAAACACAAAATGGCGAAGTAATCATCGAGGCAGACATTCTTTTAAGCGCTGTTGGAATCGCAGCCAATATTGAAAATATTGGCTTGGAAGAATTAAAAGTCAAAACAGAAAAAGGTAAAATTGTAGTTGATGCGAATCAACAAACAAATATTCCGGGACTTTATGCAATTGGCGATTGTACACCGCACCAGGCTTTGGCTCATAAAGCCACCAAAGAAGGAATTAATGCGGCTGAACACCTCTCAGGTGAAAAGCCAGAACCAATAGATTATAATAATGTTCCGGGTTGTACTTATTGTACTCCGGAAATTTCTTCAGTAGGCTTTACAGAAAAAGCGGCTAAGGATGCGGGTTATGAATTAAAGATTGGTAAATTTCCTTTTATCGCGAGCGGAAAAGCAACGGCAGCAGGCGCTACAGAAGGATTTGTAAAGGTAATTTATGATGCAAAATATGGTGAGCTTTTAGGTTGCCATGCAATAGGTTATAATGTGACAGAAATCATTGCCGAAATGGTGGTTGCCCGTAAATTGGAAACTACAGGCCACGAAATATTAAATGCAATTCATCCTCATCCAACAATAAGCGAAGCCCTGAAAGAAGCGACTGCTGTGGCGTACGGGGAGGCAACAGATATTTAAGAATGTAGGATTTTGAGATTTAGGATTTAGGATTTAGGATTAAAATTAAAAAATAATCATAACTCGAAAATGGAGGACTGGGTACATAATCCGAATAAAAAACAACTGGGATTATATTCAGCATTGTGGTTTGTAGGCGTTGTATTGATAGTTTTATCGGCTACGAATTTTTTTACTGAAAGTGTTTTTATAAGAAAAAACCTATTTTTTCTATTTATAGTTATTTTTCCTACGCTCATTTTAATTCGGATGCTACGCAATTATTTTATCCATAATAAAAAATGAGCCCAATAATACCGACTTCCAAAACCAATAGAATTGCTTTGACAGTAATGTATGTCGCCCTGATTATTATTTCATTATTGCTAGTGAAGGATAATTTTTCTAAAAGCGCATCAGATTTCAAAAGCTGGATTTTTATTGTTTGGGTACTTTTTGCATTGTTGCGATTATACAGAATTTGGAGAAGGCGTTGAATATAAATTGTCAATTGCAATATTCTTGAGAATGCAGAATGCATTTCTAGATTACATTCTGAATCTTCGCCTAAATATTTGCCACTGCTTCTTCACCATACATCTGACTCTTGTATTTCAACGATGGCGATGGAATAAAATCTCCCAGCCCAAGTTTAGGCCATTTTTCGTCAACCGATTGAATGGTTTTGTCATCCGCGATAATAATATTCGGCCAGTCGCGATAAAATCCATCCAATTCTTTTGTTTTTAAAGTGCCGTCAAAACCAATGCAAGCTACATACTGAGTAGGATTCTCCGTTATTTGTTTCTTTACTATAAAATGGTCTCTCCGGGGATCAAGGTTATTGCAAAATCGCCATAACGTTACGGGTAAATCATTTGGATCTACAGTATGTTCTACATATAAAATCATTTTGATTCCTTCGATGATTTTCAATTCACAAATCGCTTCATGCAATTTTTTTACATGCTCTCTTTTATTTTTCTTAATAGCAATGACTAAACAGGGAATTGCCATTTCAAGCAACGAAGAATTAATTGCTTTTATTTCAGGAAAAATATTTTTTAACTCAGCAGAAGAATTTTCTGAATAACGGGGAAGCATACCTGAAAAATATTCATCTCTTTCCTCATCAAATTTGAACGTTCCGTCAATGCACATTTTTCCACCAAAACCCATTTTGCTACAACTGTGATCCAGCACATCCATCGGTCCCTGGGAAAAATAAATATCAGTAGAAGGATTTAAATTTTTAAATACATCCTGAGCCAGCGCTTGATAATCACTTAATTTAAAAGTCCCGCCCTCTCCGGATTTGGACGCAGTAACCACCAATATTTTATTAAACATCATCTGCCCCGCGCCCCACATAGCATTCATCACCTTCTGTGCCTGCCCGGCATAATCTTTTTGAATTTTTGCGATTACCAAATTGTGAAATACTCCTTCAACCGGCATTTCCATATCCACAATTTCCGGAACCAAAGTCATTTTAATCGGTGCTAAAAAAATGCGTTCGGTTGCTTTACCCAGCCAAGCATCTTCCTGCGGAGGAATACCAACTATGGTTGCAGGATAAACCGGATTTTTTTTATGCGTGATTGCAGTGATATGAAATCTTGGATACCAATCGGGCAAAGAATAATAACCCGTGTGATCGCCAAAAGGCCCTTCCCAAATTAGTTCGTCATCCGGATCAACATAACCTTCAATAACAAAGTCTGCATCTGTTGGCACTTCTATTTCAGGCTGAGAAATACATTTTACCAACTCTACTTTTTTCTTTCGCAAAAAACCTGCAAGCATGTATTCATCTACGTTTTCAGGCAAAGGTGCTGTTGCAGCATAAGCATAAACAGGGTCACCACCCAATGCAACGGCAATGGGCATACGCTTTTTCAATTTTTTATATTCGTTAAAATGTTTTGCCGAAACTTTATGTTTGTGCCAATGCATTCCAGTAAGTGTTGGCCCAAAGATCTGCATGCGATACATACCTACATTTCGCGATTGATTGTTGGGATCTTTTGTATGAATTACAGGAAGTGTTACAAACGGTCCCCCGTCTTTTGGCCAGCAAGTTATTACAGGAAGTTGGGTAATATCAGGATCTTTCATAACCACTTGTTGACATTCTCCTCTCCCGCTAATTACTTTAGGCATCCAACTTGCAAATTGTCCCAGCTTTGGAAGCAATTTTAATTTATCAATGATATTTTCCTTCGGCGAAGAAAGTAATTTAAACAAATTCTCAATTTCCTTTGCAGTATCATTTAAATTGCTCACACCCAGAGCGAGACACATCCTTTTTTCACTTCCATAGCCATTCATCAACACCGGAAAATTATACCCTGTATTTTCAAAAAGCAACGCCTTCCCTCCATCTTTACTTTTACTTATCCTATCGGTGATTTCAGCAATTTCAAGATTTGGATTTACATACTCCTTTATCCGAATAAGTTCATTCTCTTTTTCGAGAACATTAATAAACTCCTGCAAATTTTTATAAGCCATATCACAAAGATACTTGAAGCTAAAGATTGGGAATTAACAATAACATTAATTATCGCAGTAGACGAATAAAAAATAAAAATTTCTATTTTATCAACTCGTTATAGATGCCTTCCGCTTTGGTTCATGCAATGGATGTATTTCGTGGGTCTTGGTATTCTTTCTACCAAACTCTCACCTACTGAATTTTTGAAAAAAAAAGGAAAAAAGATGGTAAAATCAAATCATTCGTTGTTTCATAGCTTCGTATAAGATCATACCGGCGGCGACAGAAACATTCAACGATTCAAAATCTTTTTGCATTGGAATTTTAAAACTTGCATCGCAAAGTTTATACAATGAAGGGTGAATTCCTTTGTCTTCACTTCCCATAATTACCGCACAAGGCTCTTTAAAATTAAGATCAAAAATTTTCGTTTCTGATTTCATATCGCTTGCAAAAACTTTTATGCCGTTCAAATGTAATTCATCAATCGCGCTGTGTAATGTTTTAACTCTACAGACAGCGATATTTTCCAAAGCTCCCGCAGAAGTATTTATTGCATCTTCATTTAAAGCTCCCACTCCTTTTTCAGGAATCACAATAGCCTGCACACCGCAGCAGTAGGCAGTTCTAGCTAAAGCACCAATATTCCGAATATCTGTAATTCCATCCAAAAGTATCATTAACGGAACTTCCCCATTTTCAACAACAAAAGAAATGACATCCTGCAGGTTTTGGTATTTTATTTTCGATTTTATAGCGATGCAGCCTTTCGGATTCTCGAGGTTAAAATTTCTTATTTTTTCAAAAGGCACTTTATTCACCGGTACCTCAAACTCAAGTGCTATTCTTTTTAACTCATCTGCTTCATCGCCTGAGATGGTATCTTGCAAATAAATCCGTTCTAACTGAATTCCTTCTTTCATCGCATCCATCACGGAATGAATTCCACCGATTAAAAGATTTTTTTTAGGACGATGCTGTTGTGTAAATGTTCTATGTTGTGGCCTCACTTAATTATTTCTTGATTGATATTAAATACTAATCTCTATTTTATGTCAAATAATTTTTAATTTTTTCATAAACTTCAGAATGGTAAGATTCAGGCAAATTACCTATAACTTTTCTTATTATTTTATCAGAAGCAGTAAGTAAACGATGAATTTTAATAACTGATGAAACTTTCAATCCTGTTGTAACAAAATCAATTTGATTTTTTTGAATAATAACATCAGTAATTTCATTGGCATTTTGCAAGTTACTTGTAATTCCTGCCAGAACTATTTGTCTGTGTTTTGAAACTGGATTAGTTAAACACAAGGCTGGTCTCAACTTCGATTCGGAAAAGTTATCAAAAGGGAAATCTGTTAATACTATTTTAAATTTCATCAGATTCGCTTTTATAAGGAACACCATCTTCAATAGTATAAATATCTTCCCCGGTATCATTCAAAAAATCAAATGCTTCTCCCTTCATCGCTACAGATAGCCAACTCTTTTCTGATATTTCTTCGTCCTTTATCAATACAACTACCTTAGCTTCTTTTTTTGAAAAATTCCTGCCTAATTTCAAAATGGTATTACCTTCCTCATCAAAATGAACCAACTTTTCAATAGCTTCCATCATTTTTATTTAAAGATACAAAAATAAAAAACCATAAGTTTTTCCTCCTTATGGTTTACTTTATAAATATTTCTAAGAATTTTATTTTATTCCAAACTCTTTTTTCACTTTGGGAACATAATCTAATTTTTCCCATGTAAATAATTCAACTTTAACTGTCTTAGGAGAACCGTTAGGCAGGTTGAAAGTTTTTGTAACTACCTCATTTTTTCTTCCCATGTGGCCATAAGAAGCGGTTTCCTGGTAAATAGGATTGCGCAGCTTCAGTCTTTTTTCGATGAAGAAAGGACGCATATCGAAAATCGAGTCTACTTTTTTTGCTATTTCTCCATCGGTCAAATCTACTTTTGCTGTTCCGTAAGTATTTACGTTTATGCTTGTGGGTTGTGCTACGCCAATCGCATAAGAAACCTGCACCAATATTTCATCGCAAACACCTGCTGCTACAAGATTCTTAGCGATATGTCTTACCGCATAAGCAGCACTCCGGTCAACTTTACTTGGATCTTTTCCACTAAATGCGCCACCGCCATGAGCTCCCTTTCCACCGTAAGTATCTACAATTATTTTTCTCCCGGTAAGGCCGGTATCGCCATGCGGGCCGCCGATAACAAACTTGCCGGTCGGGTTGATGTGGTATTTTATTTTATCATTAAAAAAATGAGCGTACTTAGGATATTTATTCTTCATGCGCGGAATCAAAATCTTCTTAATATCATCTGATATTTTTTTCAACATTTTATCTTCCTTATCAAACTCATCATGCTGCGTAGAAACAACAATTGCGTCAATTCTTAAAGGTTTGTTGTCGTCGCTATACTCAAGCGTAACCTGGCTTTTGGCATCAGGACGTAAATATTTAATTTCCTTATTTTCTCTTCTCAACGCGGCAAGCTCAATTAAAATACTGTGTGCGATATCAAGAGACAGAGGCATAAAGTTTTCGGTTTCGTTAGTGGCATATCCAAACATCATTCCCTGGTCGCCGGCACCCTGTTCTTCTTTTTTCGTGCGGTCAACGCCCTGGTTGATATCGGCAGATTGTTCATGAATTGCAGAAAAAATACCGCATGAATTGGCTTCAAACATGTATTCACTTTTTGTATAACCAATTTTACGAATCACTCCCCGTGTTATTTCCTGTACATCCAGGTAAGCCTTCGATTTGACTTCGCCCGCCAATACAACCTGGCCGGTCGTTACCAATGTTTCACAAGCAACTTTGCTTTGTGGATCAAAAGCTAAAAAATTATCAATTAACGCATCGCTTATCTGGTCGGCAACTTTATCCGGATGTCCTTCGCTCACAGACTCTGAAGTAAATAAATATGGCATTTCGATTTGTATTTTTTGAGCCGCAAAATTATGTTTTCAGTTTGATAGGGCAAAATGCAATTTTGCAGAAAAGGAACACAGCAAATAGAAATTATAACTATTTGTTCGTTTACTAATGGGTTTATCCATAAAAAATACCACCTATCCCATCAAATTGACAGTAAACAAACAAATCATCCGAATAACTAATTCTGGACTAATTTTGACAACATTTTTAACCCGTACTCAACAATCCCGCTGAAAAGGAAACTATCAAAATATAGCCTGCAACCCCATTTTTGCTTAAAAACAAAATGCAGCGTGGGCGATGGGAGCAGAACATTCTTACGCTTCCTTAGCTTTCATAAATCTATCTATAAATCACTGCACGGAATTGTTATCCTGCTTGTGCTTTCTTTTCTTTTTTGCCAAAAAGCTTATTCGCAACGCTTTATTATTTCAGGACAAGTAATTGATAAGATCACCAACGAACCGCTTGATAATGTCACGGTTCATTTATTGAACACTTCCACTTCCACAGTGACAAAATACAACGGCTCATTTTCGATAGAAAGTTCTACATGGGCTGATTCGCTGGAACTAACTTGTGTTGGTTATCAAAATTCGATTTATCATTTACAACAAAACCATTCCAAAAATCTCATCCTGAAAATGAACATTGATGCAAAAGCTTTACAAGATATAGTAATAACGGGAGGTGAAAGAGATAAAGAACCAGGAAAACGGTACATGAAAAAAGTGATCGCGAATAAAGATTTTAATAATCCTGACAGGTTCAATAATTATAGCTATAAAGAATATTTACGGCATGAAGTTGATGTTAAAAACCTTGATTCATCCATGCGGGGAAAGGGATTAAAATCCTTGCTCGTTAAAATGTATAAGACTTCGGACACCGGAAACGCGGCAGGAAAAGTATTACCGGTTTATTTTTCAGAAACCATCCAGGACAAATACCATAGCGTTTCGCCGCTTATCGACAGAACCAATATCCTTGCAAAAAAAACGCTTGGCCTTGAAACTGATAAGTTTCTTTGGCAATTAGATAAATTCAATTTTACGTTTAACACCTATGCTAATTGGTTTACTATTTTTAATCAAACTTTTGCAAGCCCGCTAAGCAACAGCGCTTTTACTTATTACAATTTCTATTTCAACGACAGCAATATAGTTGATGGCAAGAAAGTTTATACAATCCGCTTTAAACCAAAAGGAAAATATGAAAATGCTTTTACAGGCTCCGTTTGGATTAATGACAGCACTTTTTCGGTAAAAAAAATAGTCATGCATTTAGATAAAACCGCTAACCTGGATTTTATTAAAAATGTAACATACAGTGAAGAATATAAACTCAGTCCCGATTCCGTATCTGGCAAAATGGTTTATATGCCTTATAAAATTATTTCCAATGTCGAATTTGAAACCGGCCTGGAATTATTAGGAATTCCCGTTCCACAAAATTCTAAAAAAGTAAAATTAGAAGTCGTAAACACTACCGTTATTGGCGATATTAAAATCAATTCCGGAGAGGGAAATGAGTTTGTGAAAAAAATGAAACACGAAGCTACTGCAGAATTTGAAAAGCCTGACGATTATTGGGACAGTCATCGTTTTGGAGATTCGCTCTCTCATCATGAAAAGAGTATTTATGTAATGGTTGATTCCCTGAAACGCAGCCCACGATTTGTTTTCGATTCCAAAGTGATTAATTTAATTGGGACTGGTTATTGGGATTTTAACAACAGAATTCGTCTTGGCCCCTATTATTCTCTACTGAGCACTGATAGTATCGAAGGTTGGCGATTCAATGCCGGATTTTGGACTTTACCTGGATTCAACAAAAAAATAAACCTGAATGGATACATTGCGTACGGAACCAAAGACCGGGCTTTTAAAGGAGGTTTAGGATTTAAATATTTGTGGAACCAGGCCAAATGGACAAAGACTTCTTTGTATGCCAGCACCGACTACGATTATCTGACAGAAGAAGACCAGGAACTGGACCAAGACAATCTTATCAATTCTTATCTTAGAAAAGATATTCCTACAACGAGAGTTTATATAAAACAAATTCAGCTAATGCATGAACAATACGTTTCCAAAAAATTCAGTGTCAATAGCGCATTTACTTACAAAGAATTTACTCCTGTTTTTAATTTTTCTTTTCACCCGATAAGTAAGCAAACAAATTTGCCAGTTGACACTATTTCTGCGAGAACATTGCCTGCCACGGAATTTTCTATTGGTGTTCGTTTTGTAGCCGAGGAAAGGACTGTTGTTTGGAATTATAACCAGGTACGCTTTGATACCTATTATCCTATTTTTTCTGCAAATTTTACACAAGGAATAAAAACAGGAACCACTTCATTTAATTATCAAAAAATAACGGTCGGAATAGAACAGGATGTGCGCCTGCCCCCAAAATCGTTGTTCTATTATAATATTCGCGCGGGGAAAACTTTTGGGACTGCACCTTTTCTTTTGCTAAATATTCCTGCAGGTAACGAATATTATGTGGCAAGCAGGTATTTATTTAATACAATGATTCCTTACGAATTTGCGACCGACGAATATGTGAGCTTATATTCACGGCTATATCTTGGTGGGGTAATTTTCAACAAAATTCCTTTATTGCGAAAGCTCGGATGGCGAACTCGTTTTTCATTCAACGCTTACCAGGGAAGCATGTCTGCTGCCAACAGGAATTATAATAAAGAAGCCGGCTTTACCGTGCCGGAAAGCAAGCCTTTCATGGAAGCGGGCGTTGGAATCGAAAATATTTTTCATGTCTTTTCAATTGATTATTATAAAAGGCTGTCGAATTTTAATACATTAAAAAGAGCCAACGGTTCTATTTTTCTTGGTGTGAACATTACGTTTTGATTATTCAGTTGAATACAATTTTTAACTGCGAATTTTTCTGTGCCAACATAAAAAAATCCCGTTAGAAAAACTAACGGGACGAGATTCTTATTTTACAATTTGTATGGGAATTGGCAGACAAATTAAAACTTCTTAATCTATCGTTTACCACTTGTCTACTTGCTCGTGTTGCGTATCATTTTTTGAATCATCTGTGGAAGAAGAATCGGATGAAGAAGACTCATCTGATTTTGGAAGGTCAGAAGATTCTTCACTGGTTGTAGAAGGAGTTTCTGTTTCTGCTGTAGGTGGAATTTGTTCTGAACCAACTTCCCCAGAATTTTCTGCGTTCTCCGGATTCTTTTTCTCAGTATAATTATTTCCTTCATAATTTTCTGACTGCTCATGATTAAAAGCGTCAAAATCAAAGTCGGGCATCAGCTCGGTTTTTACATAATCAATGGCTTCGGTCATCCCTTTTAAAAATTTATTAAAATCTTCTTTGTACA
>JBDTHD010000278.1:0-3462 GCA_039937075.1 Ginsengibacter sp.
AAACACGTAAATACTAATGGAATTATCCAGTTTAGCGAAGTAAAAATGCTGGCTTTAAAATAAAAATATTCAACTCGTTTTCTTTGGGGGTTACAGAACCTGATTGGTTCTTAACAAGAAGCCGCATTTCTATGCGGCTTTTTTTATTTTCAAATAATAACACAGTAAAAGAACAAATTTTGTCAATTCTTATTTTCACTATCTCCAATTACCAATACTTGGCTTCATTTATTTTAAGAATGTTTTAAAGTGATTTCAAAATTGTAATTTTCACATTCATTAAAAGAGATTTCTCACATGAAAAATGAAAAGGTCCAATTTAGTTATCAGGTTTATGATACTATAAAGGAATTATCTGTAGACGACGCCGATTTATTAAGCGAAGCCAGGAAAATAACGCAATATGCATATGCTCCATATTCAAATTTCAGGGTAGGTGCTTTTGCAAAATTAGTTAATGGAAAAACGGTGAGCGGCACGAACCAGGAAAACGCAGCTTATCCCGCCGGCATCTGTGCCGAGCGTACATTAATGTCTGCAGCGTCCAGTTTATTTCCGGGTGTGGGAATTAAAACAATTGCCATTTCTTATAATAATGTAAATGGGAAAAGTGACCGGCCAATCAGTCCTTGCGGAATTTGCCGTCAATCTTTTTTTGAATTCCAGGAAAGAACTAAGAACCCGATTCGCATTATTTTGAGTGGCATGGACGGAGAAATTTTTGTAATTGAAAATGCAAATTCATTACTTCCTTTGGTATTTGGTGCTGCCGATATGAAGTGATGGAAATTTATTTTACGGCTTTTTGCCGAAGCATTTTTTTGATAAGAACTATTTGGCCCAAATGGTAGTGAGTATGCTCAATAATACCGTTTAGATTTCTGAAATAATTCCCATATTTTTTATCAGAAAAATCTTCCCAGAGTGTAGCTTCCGGCAGATTTTCAATTAAGTGCACCAAGTTTTCTGCATCGTTAAATGATTTGGTTATTAATCTATCCCACTCAACTTTGGACAAAACAGGCGGACAATCAAAACTGTATTTGTCATGAGCGTCAAGAATGCCGTCCTGCAATACTTTCAAAGCTGCGACGACATAATAATTGATATGATACAGAAGTAATGAAATCGTATTTAAAGGATCAACCTTTTTCGTAGCTTCCTGCCATGATACACCCGATAATGTTTCTTCCAGATTTACTGCAGTCCAGTTCCCTCCGAAAAAAACCTCTGTTAGACTTTTTGCTATTTGGCCTGGTAATGTCATTTTGTATTTTTAGTAAATCCTATTAAATTCACTATAAGAGCAACAAGACTCCTAAAACCGAAATCTTGCATAAGAGTTGCTTTACTGTATTCTTACTTCTAAAAAATTTAACCCAAAATCTTCAAACTTTTTTTAATGATTTCTACACAATCCATAATTTGATCTTTGGTAATAACTAATGGCGGAGCAAAACGAATGATATCACCATGTGTTTGTTTGGCCAAAAGACCATTTTGCTTTAACTCCAAACATAATTTCCACGCGGCCTCTTCGTCATCATGATCAATAATGATAGCGTTTAAAAGACCTTTTCCACGAATCTTAAGGATATGCGGTGAATTTATTTTTTTCAATTCCTGTCTAAAAATCTCACCTAAATTCTCAGCATTTTCTGCCAGCTTTTCGTCTTTCAAAATTTTTAGAGCTGCCATTGCAACGATTGCTGCCAAAGGATTACCTCCATAAGTACTTCCGTGCTCGCCGGGTTTAATGGTAAGCATAATTTCATCATCAGCCAAAACGGCGCTAACAGGCATCGTTCCGCCACTCAATGCTTTTCCCAAAATTAAAATATCGGGCCTTACGTTTTCATGATCACAGCAAAGTAATTTTCCTGTTCTGCTTAATCCTGTTTGAATTTCATCCGCAATAAAAAGCACATTCGCGTCAGCACAATACTGTTTTGCTTTAGATAAATATCCTTCATCAGGAACATTTACGCCGGCTTCTCCCTGGATAGGTTCAACTAAAAATCCCGCTACATTTTTATCTTTTAAGGCTTCTGCAAGAGCCGGTAAGTCATTGTAAGGGATTGTTTCAAATCCCGGAAGGTAAGGTCCGAAATCTTCTTTGGCAACAGGATCGTCACTAAATGAAATGATTCCCAAAGTTCTGCCATGAAAATTACCTTTGCATATAATTATTTTCGCTTTATTTTCTTCCACTTTTTTCACCCTGTAAGCCCAATGTCTGCAAAGTTTTAGAGCGGTTTCGACTGCTTCTGCACCTGTGTTCATGGGCAACACTTTTTCGTACCCAAAATATTCGGTAATGAATTTAGAAAAAAGCGCAAGCTGTTCGCTGTGAAAAGCACGACTGGTAAGGGTTAACTTTTGCGCCTGTTCAATTAAAGATTGAATAATTTTAGGATGGCAATGTCCTTGATTAACGGCTGAGTAAGCGCTTAAAAAATCATAATATTTTTTATCCTCAACATCCCAAACAAAAACGCCCTTTCCTTCTTTTAAAACCACAGGAAGGGGATGATAATTATGAGCGCCGTATTGGTTTTCGAGATCAATAAAATAATCGGTTTGAGAAGCAGTGGACTGTACTGACATAAATAAAAATTAAAAAAGTAGGGAATAAAAATACACTCAAATAAGAGTAAGAAAGGGCGATATGGCTAGATTCTGTGATCTAGGAAATCCAGGTTCTTTGAAAGAAAATGTTGTATGTGAAATATGCTGCCCAATCAATAATTTGAACTAAGGTATTATTTATTTTTCTTTTGCGAGGTAAGATTTAATGTAATTTTTCTATCCATCTATATAAATACCCTTTTTCAACATTAATTTTAATTTCATCATTTGCATTAAAAATCCCAAAAACCGTACTTCCAGTTCCGGTCATAGAGGCATAAACTGCATCTTGATTATATAATTTCTCTTTAATATCTTTTATCTCCGGATATTTTGAAAATACAATTTTTTCAAAATCATTTACCAAATCGTTTCTCCAGGTTTCAACCGGGAGTTGTATGATTTCTTTGATATTCTTCTCAGGAATAGTAGGAGAGATTTTTTCAAATAATTCTTTCGTACTGATGTGGATTCCGGGGTTAATTATTAGAATTTTATACCCGGAAAGTGAACAATTTATTTCTTCTAAGATTTCGCCCCGTCCGGTAGCAATTCCCGGCTTGTTTATTAAAAAAAACGGACAATCGCTTCCTAACTGTAATGCATACACTGAAAGTGTCTGAAAAGTAATATTGAGATTGTATTCTTTATTAAGAAGAGATAAAGTAAACGCTGCATCTGCAGAACCTCCTCCCAGTCCGGCACCTACTGGAATCGTTTTATGCAAATGCATTTTTATTTCCGGCAAGTCACGAAAATCTTTTTTTAATAGTCGGTAAGCTTTAAGACATAAATTATTATTCATTTCGCCACCGGAAATTCCGGTGTTAATGA
>JBDTHD010000279.1:0-7613 GCA_039937075.1 Ginsengibacter sp.
TCCAAAAAGTAAAAAAGGTGCAGCCCACTGACCAAAAAATAAACCTTTGTGCTTTTTGCCGACTATATGCAAAGACATTGACACAGCCATTGAGCCAATGGCAGCCCATAAAAAAACATCTGAAGGAAGTTTGGCAGTTTCAGCTTCAATTTTTTTTGTCAATGAGCCTTCGCGGTATCCTGAACGTGTTGAATTTTCCATAAAATGTTGTTTTAAATTTTTCAAATCGAATCAAATTTCATGCCCCAAAAAGATTTTATTATCCGGGAATTAGGCTGATAGATATTTTATCGGGACAAATATGCTTATGCACTTTAGATTCCTGCAGCAGTTGTGCAGGCAAATAAAAAATAGTTATTGCTTATAATATACCTTTAAAAAATACTGGCAATAAATTTGAGGTCCTTATAAAAAAAAGTATTATGAAATTTTTTAAAAACATAGTCGTGTACTTTGTTATAATTTTTACTATAGCATCGTGCCAGTCAACTCCCAATCACATGCATCAACCTGTTAATTCAACAGAATCTGGTGCTTTTGAAGATGGAAGTTATGATTCCGGCTCTAATAAATATGATACTTTATCTCCGGCCAAACCTTTTGATACAACTGGCGAGCAAACCGGCAGAATGAATACAGGCCCGGCTCACTAAAAAAATGCAAAGTAGAAATTAAGTAATTTCCGTTGGACTTTTTGGCGTGAAAATATCTCCTTGTGAGGGCATTTTTGATTTGAATTAATCGTTCGAATTTACAGTAAACAGACTTTTATGCGGGATTTTGATTTTGCTTATCTAAACAAACGGGCTTCTATTCCGAAAAATAATAGGTTGTATCCACTGTTTTTATCCGACAGGCAAGGAAAAATAAAAAGTACTTCCTTCGTTTTTTTCACTATTTACCCACATTTTGCCATTGTGTTGTTTTATAATTTCTGATGAAACGTAAAGACCAATGCCGAAACCTGTGAATCGGTGCGAAGATTCTTTTACTCTGTAAAACCGTTCAAAAATTTTATAAATATCTTCATTGGCAATTCCAATTCCGTAATCGGTAAATGAAACAACAATCTCATTTTGATTCAATGCTGATTTTACAAGAATCGTGTTGCAGCCAGGAGAATATTTGGCAGAATTACTGATAAGGTTTGTGATTACCTGTTCCAGTCTCACGGGGTCTGCAATTACGTGTGCTTTTGTATTTTCTTCCAGTATTATATTGTGAGTTGCCGTAATATTTTGAATAGAATTAAGTACTTCAGGTAAAAAAGTACTAAAATCAATTTCGGTTAATGAAAGATTGAGTTTTCCAAGATTTATTTTTGACACATCAAGCAATTCATTCAAAAGAAAATTGAGCTTATTAGTGTATTGATCAATTTTAATTAAATTATTTTTAAGTTTTTCGTCCTGCTCTTTACACATGCTCACACTCAATTGCGTGTAAGCCTTGATGGTAGTAATTGGCGTTCTCAACTCATGGCTTGCAATGGAAATAAACTGATCTTTTTTCTCTTCCTGTAATTTGGATTGCAACAATTCTGCTTCTTTTCTTATAAGCGCTTCTTCCGTTTTTTTTCTTGCAGAAATATCACTTATAAAAGCAATGAAAAGCCAGCCCTCGTCCACTTTTACGTTCGAAATGCTTAAGTTAACGTAAAATTCTTTTCCGCTCTTGTGCAGCGCTGTGATCTCAACGGTCTTATTAAGAATCGGCCCTTCATTTGTTTTTAAAAAATGTTTCATGCCACTCAAATGAGCTTCCCGGTATTGAAAAGGGATGATGGTTTCCACTAAATTTTTTCCATGAATTTCATCGGCACTAAATCCGAAAATAGCTTCTGCTTTTGGATTCCATTCTAAAATTTCCTGGTATTCATTTATAATAATTACTGCGTCCGGGCCACTTGTTAAAAAAGCTTGTAACCGTTTTTCACTTTCACGAACTATTTTTATACGTCTTTGGTTTTCTGTGGTGTTTTTAAAGACACATCGTGTATATTGGGCTTCGCCCATGTTGTAAGCACAACTAACCTCTCCTTCGGAAATAACCATTTCATTATTTCTGGTGAGAAAAGCAACTTCTATATTTTTTATCTTGTTATTTTGAATTGCAAATTGCCGGCATTTCTGGTATTTTTCTTTGTAATGTGGATGTACAAAATCAAGAATATTTCTACCCGTTACTTCTTCGGATTTATAGCCTAAGGTAGTAAGCCATGCATTGTTGGCAATTTCAATTTCGCCATTAATTGTCAGGAAATAAATGAAATCGTTAGTGTTTTCAAATAGGTCCCGGAAATGGTCATCCAAATTAATCGCCGCCATAAAATTTTTAAAAAGTGGCGTAAAAATAGACGAAAATGAAATGATAGTAAAAATATTTTCCAACTTTAAATTGCGTCGGCGCGCGCAGTAAAAAAATAAAAGACTTCTGGTGTTAATTGAGAAAAGCTTTGCCCTTTGATTTTTAAACGTTGAGGAATCCATTGAATCTAAAAAGAATTACTTCACTTGATAATTAAGAGAAGTTCTTAAATGAAAATCTTCGATATTTGTTGCTTTACTGTATGTCTTACCAATTTTGTTTATTGTGTATAATTTACATTTTTAAATCAAAGAGGTTAAATTGTGTTTTTTTAATTGAAAAATAGAGAATGAAGATTAAATTTTATTTAAGGTACCAAACAGTGTTTGGGGAAGAATTGTTTATTATAGGCAACAATAGATTTTTGGGAGATAATGATCCTGGTAATGCTGTCCGGCTTGATTGGTTTAATGAAGACTTCTGGATGGCAGCGATTGATTTTCCGGAAGATTTTGATGACGAAATCCATTATAAGTATATATTAAAAGATAGAAAAGGAGTCCAAATATTTGATGGGGATGAAGACAGGTTTATTGATCTTTCCGTGAAAAGAAAAAAATCATATTCTGTTTTCGACACGTGGAATAGCGCCGGTAATTTGTGGAATGTTTTCTTTACTACTGCATTTAATAAGATTTTATTACCTCCTTTCACAAAATTTAAAACGATTGTTCCGAAAAAAATCACCCATATTTTTCGGGTAAAAGCGCCGTTATTACAACCCGGAGAAACCATTTGTCTTTGCGGATCCACCGCGCACCTAAAAAACTGGAATGTCGATGACCCGATATTACTAACACCTCAAAATAATTGGTTCACTACCCGGATTTTTTTGGAAGATAATGAATGGCCGGCAAGTTATAAATATGGTATCTACAACGTGAACGAAAAAAAATTGGTAAGCTTTGAATTAGGCGAGAACCGCGTCATTAGAAGTTTTGAAGAACATGGACATGGGATTACCATATTTAATGATGGGTTTGTAAACTATCAGCCAGGCTTTTGGAAAGGCGCAGGTTTGTCTATTCCTGTTTTTTCTTTAAGAACGAGTAAAAGTTTTGGCGTCGGTGAATTCGCTGATATCAAATTATTAATTGACTGGGCGAAAAAAACAGGTTTGAAACTAATTCAACTTTTGCCGGTTAATGATACGACCGCGTTTCATGGCTGGAAAGATTCCTATCCTTATGCGGCTATTTCGGCATTCGCGTTGCATCCGCTTTACATCAACCTGGAAAAAGTAGCTGACAAACAATTTTTGTCGATAATAAAACCTTTAAGAAAAAAGCAAAAGCAACTGAACGAGCTGGAAAAATTTGATTACGAACAAGTAATGAAATTTAAACTTTCAGCTTTAAAAGAATTGTTTGAGGTTAAGAAAAAGGAATTTAAAAACGACCTTGATTATTTTGAGTTTTTTGAATTAAACAGGCATTGGCTGGTTCCTTACGCTGCATTTAGTTATTTGCGCGATAAATATAAAACGCCTGATTTTGTAGAATGGAAAAGCCAGAAGCACTACAATGAACAGGCCATCCAAAAGTTAGTTTCTCCTTCGCAAAAGCATCATGACGAGATTTTATTTTATTATTTCGTTCAATACCATTTGCATTTGCAAATGAAAGAAGTTGCAGAATATGCACATTCCCAAAAGATTGTTTTAAAAGGAGATATTCCAATTGGTGTTTTTAGATTTGGCTGCGACGCCTGGGTAAATCCGTCTTTGTATAATATGCACGAACAGGCCGGTGCTCCGCCTGATAATTTTGCGGTAACAGGCCAGAATTGGGGCTTTCCGACTTACAATTGGGAGGAGATGAGCAAAGATAATTACAACTGGTGGCGATTGAGGTTTGATCAAATGAGTAATTATTTTGACGCTTTCAGGATTGATCATATTCTTGGGTTTTTCAGAATATGGAGCATTCCGATGAAATCGGTAGAGGGTATAATGGGGAAATTCGTTCCTGCAATTCCTGTAGATATTTCAGAATTTTATTCACGTAATATTGCGTTTAATCATGACCGTTATTGTCAACCATTTATTAAACACGCAATTATTGAAAACATTTTCAAGGAAAGGACAGTTGAGGTAAAGGAAAAATACCTGGACTATGTTCCTGATGATTATTACAGGCTAAAAGAATTTGTAGATACGCAGCGCAAAGTGGCTGCACTTTTTGGAAATGATAAGGATGAAGCAACTAAGCAGGGATTGTTTGATCTTATAAGCAATGTGATTCTTTTTGAAGAAGAAAATAGCAATGGAAGCAAGTTCCATTTCAGGATTGCCATTGAGAAAACTTCCTCGTTTTTAATGCTTGACGATTATACCAAAAACGGGCTTTGGCATCTTTATATTAATTATTTCTACCAAAGGCAAAATGATTTTTGGGCAAAAGAAGGGATGAAAAAGTTATCTCCCTTAAAGCGCAGTACGAACATGTTGATTTGCGGCGAAGACTTAGGAATGGTTCCACCATGCGTACCCGATGTAATGAGCCAACTCGGTATTTTGGGACTGGAAATTGAAAGAATGCCTAAAGCGGAAGGCAGGGAATTTTTTCATCCTGATGACGCGCCATATTTATCCGTGGTGATGCCATCAACTCATGACATGAGCACCATACGCGGCTGGTGGCTAGAAAACCGCGAACAAACCCAGCGCTTTTATAATATTATGCTTGGACAGTATGGAGAGGCACCGTTAACTTGTGAAGGCCGAATTAATAAAAGAATAGTTTTACAACATTTGTACTCGCCGGCTATCTGGAGCATATTTCAATTGGCCGACCTGTTAGGAATGGATGAAAAAATCCGTTGGCCAAATCCTGGGGATGAAAGGATAAACGTTCCGGCAGATCCGCATCACTACTGGCACTACAGGATGCATGTAAATCTTGAAACTTTATTAAAAGAAGATGAATTCAACAATGAGCTTAAAAAATACATTACAGAGTCGGGGAGGGGAGCAGAATGAATCTTAAATACCGGTCTTCTAATCTGCCTTTCAGGCATACATTCACGATTTCAAAAGGAAGTAAAACTCACCAGCTTGCGCTCTTAGTTGAACTGGATTTTTTTGGAATAAAAGGTTATGGAGAAGCGCCTGCCATTCCATATTACAATGTTTCAGTAGAAAAAATGATTGCGGATATCGAAGAGAAAAAGAAAATGATCGAAAAGTTTTCTTTTACTGAACCTGATAGATATTGGCATTATTTGCATCATCTTATTCCGTTTGATCCGTTCCTGGTTTGCGCGCTGGATATTGCTGCCTGGGATCTTTATGGAAAAATGAAACGCAAACAATTGTATGAGCTGTGGAATCTTGATATTTCAAAAAACCCATTGACAGATATCACCATCGGCATTGATACGATTGAGAAAATGGTCGATAAAATGAAGGAAACTCCGTGGCCCATTTATAAAATAAAGTTGGGAACAGACAATGATATTCAAATAATAGAAGAATTAAGGAAACATACTGATTCCGTTTTTCGTATTGATGCGAATGCCGCATGGAAAGCGGAGGAAGCACTTGAGAAAATTAAAATTTTTAAAGATCTCAATGTAGAATTTATTGAGCAGCCTTTGGCTAAAGACGATTGGGAAGGAATGAAATTTTTGTATGAAAATTCTCCTTTGCCATTGATAGCAGATGAGAGTTGCGTTTTTGAAAATGATGTCGAAAAATGCCACGGTTATTTTCATGGGATTAATATAAAGCTTACGAAATGTAGCGGCATTACGCCAGCATTGCGCATGATTACAAAAGCACGCGAATTGGAAATGAAAGTAATGGTTGGTTGCATGAATGAAAGCTCCATAGGAACCGGCGCCATCGCGCAATTACTTCCTATGCTCGATTATGTGGATATGGATGGGCCTTTGCTTTTGGCCGAAGATGCAGGAAAAGGTGTACAATACGATTACGGAAAGATTATTTATTCCAATGGATTTGGTTTGGGTGTTGAAGTGACTTCTTTTGATTAAAATTTTTCTTTCCAGTAAACAGACAAATTTCAAAGTTTTTCATTTTGGATCAGATACTAAAAGCTGAAAATGCGTTTCAGAAACCTGGAACTTATTTAATATAAACTTTAAATTTCCCTTCTCTTATATAAGCTGTGTCTCCATTTGCTTTAAAAACCGTGCCGCTAAATTGACCGATAGCAATACGTGTTGAATAAATAAAACTTTGAATAGTTACTGAAAAAACTTTTTGCGGCAGGCTGGTAAATATATCTTTTGGTGCGTTGTTATCATAATAATAGAACTCCGTCTGACTGGTCGTCAGGTTGTACCTATCCTGATCTAAAGGCACGGAAAAAAATGCGGATACTACGATGCCGGTATCAGCAGAGCAAGACGATGGGCCGAATAAAGTAATGTCTTTCTGTGTATTTCCCGAAAAGAAACCTGAATTGGTAACGTTTCCGCAGGCGTAAGAATTTCCTGTTTTAAAATTCCAGTTTCCCACCATAAGTTCCGCTGCTGTGTCACATTTGGCACATGAAGAAAAGATCGCAGCAGTATCTTGCGCAGCCAATGTTGAACCAGGACGTGTTAATGGCGGGTGTATAATAATTGCGGTGTCGTGGCCTTCATTGCTGTATTCTTTTGCACAGCCTGCATTTTGTAAAACCAATATTGGTAAAACAAAAAATGCAGCAATGAGATAATATAATTTTGAAAGTTTCATCATGGCTCGATTGCAAAAAACTGCGGCAATAAATGTAATTCAATTTTTCTGAGCGCTGCTTTTCAAAATTGAAACCGGACAGAAAATAAATTTATATTCATTTTGTTTTTTGGTCAGTAAAAACTTTTTTTTGTTCAAATAAATTTTCATGCTTTACTTTGCACCTCAATGAAACAAAATATTTACACACATCATCATCATTTTTTACCAAAAAGGTAAGCTGTGTTGATTTGTATGTAATAAACATATTTCAAAAAAGGCTTACTGAAAAGTGAGCCTTTTTTGATTTTAAAAATAACAAGATGCTTAAAATCGCGATTCAAAAATCCGGGCGGCTGTATGAACAATCTTTGCAGCTTCTAAAAGAATGTGGTATCGAACTCAACAATGGCAACCGGCAACTAAAAGTAAAAGCTTTTAATTTTCCTGCAGAGGCTTACTTTTTGCGGGACGATGATATTCCGCAATATGTTTGTGACAGTGTCGCCGATGTAGGCATCGTTGGTGAAAATGTCTTTTACGAAAAAGCAAAAGATATTGA
>JBDTHD010000280.1:0-17288 GCA_039937075.1 Ginsengibacter sp.
CCATTATTCTTGCGGGCGGATTAGGAACACGGCTTAAATCTGTAATTTCAGATGTTCCAAAATGCATGGCACCTATCAATGGAAAACCTTTCCTGCATTATCTTTTAGAAAATCTGAAAAGCAAAGGCATAGAAAGTTTTATTTTTAGTGTTGGACATTTGCATGAAATCATAGAAAAATATCTTATGGAAAAATACCCTCAATTAAATTATAAAATTTCTTTAGAAACAGCACCTTTGGGAACTGGTGGCGCGATCAAATTAGCCTGCGAAAAGACTTTCCAAAAAAATATATTGATTTGTAACGGTGATACTTTTTATAATATTGATCTTGATACTATTGATAAATTTCATGAGGACAAAAAATCTTCCTGCACATTATCGTTAAAACCCATGTTCAATTTTGATCGTTATGGTGCAGTAGAGTTAGATGAAGACCATTCGATTAAAAGCTTTAAAGAAAAACAATTTTATACATCAGGATTAATTAACGGAGGAATTTATGCGCTAAATATTGAGGGCTTTTTAAAAGAAAATCTACCTGAAAAATTTTCTTTTGAAAAAGATTATCTTGAAAAGAATGTACAACAACCCGGCAAAAAACAAAAATTATTTGGAACGATCCAGGATAAATATTTCATCGATATTGGCATTCCGGGAGATTATGAAAAAGCACAAAGAGAATTATCAATTCACTAAATAGCTTTTCCTATTATTTGTTTGTTCACTGTAAAACTTATTAGCAATTTTTGAAAAATTTAAAAAATATTGATTCTTCCTGGACTCTTTTTATAGATCGTGATGGAGTAATAAACCATGAAAAATATTTGGATTATATTCATACCTGGGATGAGTTTAAATTTTATGATGGAGTAAAAGAAGCATTTAAAATATTCAATAAAAAGTTGGGAATTATAGTGATAATTACCAACCAAAGAGGCGTTGCAAAAGGAATTACAACAATAGAAAACCTGGATTTGATTCATAAAAACATGCTAGAGGAAATAAAGAACGCTGATGGCAGGATTGACAAAATTTATGTTTGTACAGAGATGGAAAGTGATAACCGAAAGCCTAATTCGGGCATGGGTTTGCAAGCAATAAAGGATTTCCCTGAGATCGAACTTTCAAAAAGTTTGATGATCGGAAATACATTGAGCGATATGAAATTTGGAAGGAATTTAGGCGTAGCTATCAATATTTTCCTTCCGACCACGCGCAAGGAGGTTTCCTTAAATCACGAAGATATCGATCTCGTTTTTGAAGATTTAATTTCAGTTGCTAAAGCATTATAAGTTAGTTAAATATTACACGGTTAACAATAAATTATCTGAAATAAAGTTTATTTTGTCCAAACAATTTTATGAACAAACTCGCTGTAATTTTAGTGTCGCTTTTTTTATTTGGAAGCACTTGCTTTGCGCAGCGAATATCTTCCTCTGAGAAAAAAATTTTAAATAAAAAAGAAGATTCGCTTAAGATATTTGCTTACCAAATTCTTAATGGAAGAAATGCAGAAGACCGGTTTACAGCAGACAGTCAATTTACCAAAACATTTGTACGTGCGTTACAAATAAAGAATTCATTTTACTATCCATTTGATTCATTAATTAGCATTGCAAAATTGGTTCCGCCGGATAGCTCTTTTAAAATTTTTACGTGGCAATTGGTTATCAATGGCGACGTAGTTCGCCAGCATGGAGCCATTCAAATGAACACCTCTGATGGTTTACTAAAACTTTTTCCACTAATAGATAAAACAGATCTTATTAATCATCTTAATGACACCGTTACGAGCAACCGTGCATGGATTGGCGCCATCTATTATAGCATTATTGAAGAGAAAGGGTTTGGAAAAACCTATTATACACTCCTTGGCTTTGATGATAACAATCTAAATAGTGATAGAAAGTTTATTGATGTATTGACATTTAAAGATGGGCAACCGGTCTTTGGCGCTCCTGTTTTTAGCTTCCAGGGTAGCCTGCATAATGGTATTGATCGATATGTAATGGAATACAAAAAAAATGCGGGGCCAAAACTTTCTTACGATAAGAATATGGATTTGATTATCTATGAACATTTAATTTCAGAAACAGGCGAAGCCCAAAAAAAATATACCTACATTCCTGATGGCGATTACGAAGGATTAAAATGGAAAGACGGTAAATGGGTGCACATCGAAAAAATCTTTAACCAGATAACCCCGGAAGGGCAAGAACCTGTCCCACAACCCATCCTTGATGAAAAAGGAAACATAGATGAGTCGAAATTAAGCCAGAGAATGCCTAAAGATCAGGATCAATCTGAAGATCAGAATAGCCAACCCGCACCTCAACGCAAAAAGAATTAATAGTGAGTTTTCCGTTAACTACCTGAGACAAATAAAAACTGCATTCAATTCTTCCAATTCAGTTTAAATTTTCCCACCCATGAAAAAAGAAATTCAAAATAAAGTTGTAGAAACTTATCAACAAAAAAAATGGGATTTGTTTTCTTATTTAAAAAACATTTACACATAACCATACAATCTTACCTGTAAACAAAACTCTATGAGTTGGTAGTATAAATTTTTTCTGATATTCTATAAATTTTCACATTTAAATTCATTTCAGGAATAGTTTTTTCTTACGTATAGATATTTAATATTTAAATAAAATAATTATGGAAGATAGCAATAGAAGAAACCGTTATCAAGATGATAACCGTTCTTCGTCTTATGACAAAAATCGTGAAATGAATTGGGATAGAAATGATAAACCCAGTGATAGTTTGCGTAGGCCTGAAGATAAAAACAAAAATGTTTACTCGGGCGACAGAGAACAAGAATACTGGAACGCAAGAAATAATCGAATGAATAATTTGTCTGCAGACAGAAATTACAATGATTATGATAACCAGTATTCAGGAAATTTTAGAAGAAACCAAACCGAAGATTTCAGGAATCAGCGATATAACACAAAAAAGAGCTATATGAATCATCCTGAAAAAAACGATAGTAATTATAATGATTACAATAAAGGAAACAGGGATTATAATAGCAGCTATAGAAATGAAAACTGGCGGGATAATTCCATGAACGAAGACCGTGGATGGTGGGATAAAACCAAAGACGAAGTTGCCTCCTGGTTTGGTGATGATGACGCAGAACGACGCCTCAATAGAGATGAAATGAGCAGTGGCCAACACCGCGGAAAAGGTCCTAAAAATTATACACGTTCCGAAGAAAGAATTAAAGAAGATGTTTCGGATATATTAGCCAATGATTCTTTTCTCGATGCATCTGACATTGAAGTAAGCGTAAAAGGAAGTGAAGTAACATTAGATGGCTATGTTGATTCACGGTATTCGAAACATAGGTCCGAAGATTTGGCAGAAGACATTATGGGCGTTACTCATGTTCAAAATAATTTAAGAGTACACGAAAATTCATATAACCCAAACAACGTGACTAAGACAGCCGTTATTACGGATAAAATTATTCCTTCAAACTCAAGTTATAACACCACAAAAAATAATAAACAAACTTCAAACGTATAATTGGTTTTTAAATGTGATAGAGGAATTAAAAGAATGCAGCAGAAATATTTGCTGCATTTATTTTTTATTGAACTAAATAATTTTACCAGTAAACCAACAAAAAAAGAAGATTTCTATTTCAGAATATCATTCATTCTTTTAATCAAACAGCTCTCGTTGAGAGGACGATTTTTCAGGTTCAACCCATTCCATCTGGTCAGATTTTGAATAGTCGGTCAGTTTGTTTCCAATAGCGCGCCAGCCCATCACCTCAACAACTTTATGCAATTTTATTTTTGCTTTTCTAACCTGGGATCCTTTGCCGCTCTGCATTTGAAGAATAGGCTCCTCTGCGGTACTTGCTTTTATGAGGCGATTACCTTTTCCTTCTTTTATAAAAAGAAATTTACTATTTAAAGTATTGGTTTCAATTTTAAAACGTTTTACATTGTACTGTAGCTTTTCACTATCAAGATAAACAGCGGTTATGATTTCTTCCGGATTAAATTTTTCGATTAATTCTATCTCATCGGCGTCAAATCTCTGAGTAATTTCCTGGCCTGTTATTTCATAATTACCATCTTTATAAATTACAAGGATTTTATCATCGCCATCAAAATCGCCTAAGAACACTCCTTTCTCATCAGTGTTTAATCTTCCAAAAGTTTCATCAAACCAAAGCCTGCGTTTATCAAGAGTCGATTTTCCTTTTTCCGACATGCGAACAGACTTAACAGGATATTTGGTAACCTGATTTCCGATGCTTCCACGGCTTCGTATTTCCAAGATATCAAAATGAAATTCAAGTTCTTTGTTTCGTGCGCTGCAACCGGGTGTCAGCAAAATATGCAATCCCTCAGCTTCACCATTTGGGTTGACGCTAAAATAATGAACTTTGCTTTTATCATCACCTTTGGTAAGATCATATTCTTTGTCCCGCGTAACTCCGGTAACGTTAAAACGCTTTGCATAACTAATACCTTTTTTACCATCAGCATAAATCAGGTTGTAGGTAGTGCGGCTGTCATTTTTTTTGAATACAGCTACGTGAATTATATCTTTCCCAATAAAAACTTTATCCGCAATCTTAACCACTTTCATTTTACCAGCTTTGGTAAATGCGATAATATCGTCCAAATCGCTGCAATCATCTACAAACTCATCCTTTTTCAAACTGGTGCCAATAAAGCCTTCAGAGCGGTTTACAAAAATCTTTGTATTAGCGATAGCCACAGCTTGTGCCTGGATGGTATCAAACATTTTAATCTCCGTTTTACGCTCCCTCCCTTTGCCAAACTTTTTTAATAATTCTTCATAATAAGAAATGGCATATTCTGTCAGAAATTCAAGATGATGACGAACCTCCTCTATCTCATCTTCCAAAGATTTTATTTGTTTTATAAGATCTTCAATGTCCAATTTATAAATTCTTCGTACAGGCTTCTCCGTTAGTTTAAGAATATCTTCTCGTGTCACTTCCCGATGAAGTGATTTTTTGAATGGAACAAAAGCCTTGTCGATAGCTTCAATTACTTTATCCCAGGTTTCATGTTTCTTTTCTAACTCCTTATAAATTTTTTGTTCAAAAAATATTTTTTCCAAAGAAGTGTAATGCCATTTTTCCTGCAGCTCGCGCAATTTAATTTCAAGCTCCTGTTTTAATAAATTTTTGGTATAATCCCCAGAAAATTTTAATAGTTCGATAACTCCCGGAAATCTTGGTTTCTGTCCTTCTATCACACATGCGTTTGGAGAAATAGCAACTTCACAATCTGTAAACGCATATAATGCGTCAATCGTGATATCCGGAGAAATTCCAGGCGCCAGGTCAATTGTAATTTCCACTTCTGCAGCCGTATTATCGGTAACCTTTTTAATTTTTATTTTACCATTGTCATTCGCTTTTACAATGCTCTCAATCAATTGTGTGGTAGTTGTTCCATAAGGAACATCTTTA
Organism: Ginsengibacter sp.; assembly: GCA_039937075.1. Lineage (GTDB taxonomy): Bacteria > Bacteroidota > Bacteroidia > Chitinophagales > Chitinophagaceae > Ginsengibacter. The sequence continues at coordinate 5,476 of JBDTHD010000280.1, forward strand.
ATTACAAGCGTCTTTTTATCAACCTCTTCAATCCTCGTGCGTACGCGCACTTTTCCGCCGCGTACTCCATCGTTATAATTTGAAGCATCAATCATTCCTCCTGTAATAAAATCAGGAAAAAGTTCAATTTTTTTGCCTTTATAATGTTTTATAGTTGCGTCAATTAACTCACAAAAATTATGAGGAAGAATTTTCGTAGCCAGCCCAACCGCAATACCTTCGGCGCCTTGCGCGAGTAATAAAGGAAATTTCATTGGTAAATTAACAGGCTCATTTTTTCTGCCATCATAGCTCAATTGCCATTTTGTGGTCTTACTATTATAAGCAACTTCTAACGCAAACTTACTTGGGCGCGCTTCAATATATCTTGGTGCAGCAGCATCATCTCCGGTGCGCACATCGCCCCAGTTTCCCTGTGTTTCTATCAATAAATCTTTTTGTCCAAGATTTACAATCGCATCGCCAATACTTGCGTCGCCATGCGGATGGTATTGCATACTTTGGCCGATAATGTTCGCGACTTTATTAAAACGCCCATCGTCCATTTCTTTCATTGCGTGAAGAATGCGGCGCTGAACAGGTTTTAGGCCATCTTCAATTGTCGGAACCGCACGTTCCAGAATTACATAACTGGCATAATCAAGAAACCAGGTTTTATATTGCCCTGAAATTCCCGAGTCACTATGTTTATATTCTTGTTTTTCTGCTTTTGCCATTTCTCTTTTTCATTTTTATCAAATCCTGAAAATATTTTATATCTCGTATAACTCCAAAGGTTGTCCATTGGGATCATAGAAAAAACAAAATTTTTTATTCGTTAATTCATCCGTTCTTATTTCCTGCACATTAACTTTCTTCATTATTAGTTCGTTTACTGCCTCTTCGATATTGTGCACTGCAAAAGCAAGATGGCGAAGGCCCTTTGCTTCAGGAAAAGACTGGCGTTCTTTAAATTCAGGGAAAGAAAATAATTCAATCTGATAAACACCGCCGATGGCAAGATCCAGTTTATAAGATTCTCTTTCTTCTCTGTAAGTTTCAGCCAAAATAGTAAAGCCTAAAATTTCTGTATAAAACTTTTTGCTTTTTTCAAAGTCATCAGTTAATATCGCTACGTGATGAATTCTTTTTATCTGCATGAAAAATTATTTAATTCACTTTCATTTTCATTTCAAAATCTTTTGAATTTTCCAATTTGCCCTGCACATCAAAAATATCATTCTCAATAAAAGTTTTTAATCTCCATAAAAGATAGAATTCATCCGGTGGATTTTTTGTTTTGCTCAAAAAATGTTGAATTATTTTGAAACCCTTTTGCCAATCTCCGGTAATGTACTTTTTCAATTCCCCATCAAAAAAATCATAGTCTTCCTGTCTTAATTTTTTAGCACCTTCCAGAATACGTATACCTTTATTTTCACTACCTATTTTCACCCACTCATCAGGATCTATTTCAAACTCGGAGAGAGTAATTGGACGTGCCAATTTTTTTGCTTTAATAAATTCACGTGGAGCAATTTCATGTAAATTTTCAGGATAAAAAATATGACCTTTTTCATTTATAAATGGAAGGTTATTCAAAGAAAGAACATATACTTTTCCAACGTATTCCTGTAACTGTGAGACCAACCAATAATATCCAGAAACATCCCGGCTATTGGGCGCGACCCAAATCCAGGCACTTTTATCATCTTCGTTCAGATTTTCTTTTATCTTTTTCAAAACTTCAGTTTCGTCTTTCTCATCGAGTGTTTGCAAATCCGCTTTATCCAAAACTTTTTTCCACCATTCTTTTCTATTTATTATTCCTTCCGAAGTGTAAATATCTTTTAATGGCCCAAGAGAAAAGTTATCTTCGATTACAACTATTTCATCGCGAAGGGTTTCGTCAAGATCAAAACTTTTAGAAAGTGTTTTTATATTTTCCTTTTGAAAAACTATATGCACGTTGGATTTAGGATTTAGGATTAATGTCTCTTATTAGTTCGATATTTTCCGACTGGCACGGAATAATAAAATCAGAATCATGTGAAGCCAATTTCGTTCCATGAAGTTTGCTGGTAGCCAGAATAATTGCATCATTCGGAAGAAGGTTGTATTTTGACATATATTCGGGAACCATAATAAATATGGTTTCATCAGGAGAAACAAATTTAAAATCTTTTATTGTGTTGATTATTTTTGACTCTTCTTCAACTGTTTCCTTTATTTTTCTTTTTTGTTGCAAAGTTCTGGGAGATACCCCGGAACTAAATCCTAAAATATAGTATAAATATTCACTTACTACTATATCATTAATAAAAAAATCATTACTCAAATCTGAAATTAATGATTTATAAAAACCGGTTTTGTTTCCTTTCAAATATTCAATCAAAACTGAGCTATCCAAAAAAATCTTATTGGTCATAAACATCATACTTGGTCATGGGGAAATCAGGATACTTTGCTGCTCCTAATATGCTTAAAAGTGCTTTTCTTCTTCGCTTTTCCTCCGCCAACTTCTTGTTATTATCTTTTTTCTTTTCTTTAGAAGATATGATCATTATTTCAAGCTCCTTCTCGTCGTATTCCGAAGGAACAGCAACAGTTAGTTTTCCTTTGTGAGAAGTTCCTATTAATTTTATTGCTTCCATAAAAATATTTTTACAAATTTACAATCAATTTTTAATTGTCAATTTTCTTCCACCAAGTCTATTTCTACTTTTAAATTATCAATAATAAAATCCTGACGGGCCGGCGTATTTTTTCCCATATAATATTCTAGTAATTGCTGGATGTGCATCTCGGGCAAAAGCATTACCGGCTGAAGCCGTATGTCTTCTCCAATAAAATTTCCAAACTCCTCTGGCGAGATTTCTCCCAAACCTTTGAACCTGGTAATTTCGGGCTTAACACCCAATTTTGCAATAGCTGATGCTTTCTCTTTTTCATTATAACAATAAATAGTTTGCTGCTTTTCCTTATTTTTTCCCGGCATAGTGCGAACCCGAAAAAGCGGAGTTTCCAAAACATACACATGGCCATTTTTAACAAGGTCTGGAAAAAACTGGAGAAAAAAAGTCATTAACAAAAGACGAATGTGCATACCGTCCACATCCGCATCTGTTGCTATAACAATATTATTATATCGAAGATCTTCATAGCCTGCTTCTATATTCAAAGCATGTTGCAGAAGATTAAATTCTTCATTTTCATAAACAATCTTTTTCGTTAAGCCAAAACAGTTTAATGGTTTTCCCCGAAGGCTGAAAACGGCTTGCGTTTCTACATTTCGTGACTTGGTAATAGAACCGCTCGCACTATCTCCTTCCGTAATAAAAAGAGTGCTTTCCATTTTCTTCGCGTTCACGTCCTCTTTATTCTTTCCCTCCGCTTCGTCGTTAAAATGGTAATGACAATCGCGCAGCTTTTTATTATGAAGATTTGCTTTTTTCGCTCTTTCGTTGGCGAGTTTTTTTATGCCCGCCATGTCTTTTCGTTCCCGTTCATTTTGTTCTATCCTTCTCTTTAATTCGTCGGCAATGGGTAGATTTTTATGAAGAAAGTTGTTCAATTCTTTTCCTAAAAAATCCGTGATAAAAGTTTTTACCGCCGGTCCTTTTTCAAACATAATTGTAGAGCCCAATTTTGTTTTTGTCTGGCTTTCAAAAACAGGCTCCTGCACGCGGATGCTTATCGCCGCACAGATACTTCCGCGAATATCAGAGTAGTCATAATCTTTTTTATAAAAATCACGGATCGTTTTCACATAGCCTTCCCTGAAGCCCGCCAGGTGTGTGCCGCCTTGCGTAGTAAACTGACCATTGACGAAACTGTAATATTCTTCGCCGTATTGATTGTTGTGCGTAAGGGCTACTTCTATATCTTCTCCTTTTAAATGAATAATCGGATAGCGCAGTTCATCGGCATTTGTTTTTCGCTCCAGCAAATCGAGCAAGCCATTTTTACTTATATATCTTTTGCCATTGTGATTAATAACGAGGCCCGCATTCAGAAAACAATAATTCCAAAACTGGTTGTCAATAAATTCGCGGATGTAATGATAATTTTTAAATATTTTTTCATCAGGAATAAAAGTAATTAGCGTTCCGTTGTCTTCGGATGTTTTAGATTCTTTGTTATCGCTTGTCAAATTACCTCTTTCAAATTCAGCCGTTTTTTGCCTTCCTTCTCTTACGGATGTAACCTTAAAATATTCGCTCAAAGCGTTTACAGCTTTAGTTCCTACGCCGTTAAGTCCTACACTTTTTTGAAAAGCTTTACTATCGTACTTAGCACCGGTATTTATTTTACTCACTACATCCACCACTTTACCGAGCGGAATTCCACGTCCAAAATCCCGCACGGAAACTACTTTATCTTCAATTGCTACATCGACATGTTTTCCAAAACCCATTGTATGTTCATCAATACAATTGTCAATTACTTCCTTTAATAAAACGTAAATACCGTCATCAGGGCTGCTTCCATCGCCCAATTTTCCAATATACATTCCCGGCCGAAGACGAATATGCTCTTTCCAATCTAAACTTTTAATCGATTCTTCGTTGTAATCAAATAAATCTTTATCTGTCATTTATTATTATCATTTTTTTTGAGCAAAAGAAAGAAATCTTTATTTTTTTTCCTCTAAAGAACCACTTAATCTTTGGCAGGAGAAAGCCATTTATATTCACACACTCAATCTTCCAAATATACTTAAAGAGTAAAGTAAAAAAAGAGGAATGTTGTAAACATGGTGTGAAAAAATAAATTTAATTCAAGCAATTTCTTCTAAGAAATAAAATAGAAATCAGTCAAATTTGTTGATTTACTGCCTAATGATGGAAAGAATTTATTTTCTTTTCAGTGTTTCATGGGCTTTGATAAAATCAGTAACGAGATAGCTAATTAGTTTTCCAGTAGACGAACTTATTTCTCCATTTTCTAATTTCGTGGCTCCCTCACATATATGCACATACGCAATTTGGGATTCCATCGCTGTTAAATTCAAATACTGCCTGGCTTGCAAAGTCGTAATTCCACAATGGGACGCAGCGCTGCTTAAGACATTTTCAATTGAATCAAGATCCAGTTCAATTCCCACAAAATTATCATCCGTAAAACTTATTGAGTGAGCAACAGCCTGGATAAAATCTCTTTTCTCATGGATAAAAATGTCTTCATAAGAAATAAAATCAATAAACGGATTGTTTATAATATCGTCCAGGGTATTTTGTTGAAGATAATTTTCGTGCAAACCTATAATAGAATATTTATTCAAATAGCCATCCTCATCAGCATAACGAAAAGCATTTCCTGAATGCCTACCTTCAAGTGGTCTGTAATCTGCATGCGCATCAAGATTGATACAATTTAGCTGGGCAAGAGGAATCATTTCAGCTTTGTACAATCCTTTGGCAGCGCCTTTTATGGCAGGATACGCATTATTGTGTCCGCCGCCAATTATGATAGGAATTTTCCTGTTTTGAGTAATAAGTTTTACCATTTCTTCTACCTGTTCGTCAATCTCCCTGACCAGCGAACGATAGGCTATAATTTTTTCCTCCGCATTTTCAGCATTTACATTTATTAGTTTCCCCGCTTCTGAAAAATCGAAATGGCCGGCAATAAAGATATTTTCTCCTGGTAAAAAATCATTACTCTGAATATTTAAAAAAGATTCAAGAAAAGACGGCCATGCAGAATCCGCTCCACCCTTTCCAAGATTTGCCTTCACGCCAATATCTTCGGGCACTCCGAAGACAATATATTTTGCAGTTGTATCATTAATCGAATTTCCCAATTCATCCGAAGTATTACAAAGAATGATTTCGCCTAATTTTGTTTCATACTTACGGAGATGCGTATGCGAAAGTATAAATTGCTTATCGTAGCGTTTGAACTGTAGAGTCATATAATTTAGTAAGTTTAGATTGTTTAGTAAAAAGATCAGATGAAAGATCCGTTGATCATTACTTTATCGATTAAATTATTCGCAAAAGAATAAGGAAGATACGAAAGAGAAGGAACCGGCTTTGTAAAAATAAGATTTGCCTTCTTCCCGACCGCAATACTTCCATAATCTTTTCCAATTTCCATTGCGCAAGCGCCGTTGATTGTTGCTGCATTGATAGCCTCTTCAGGAAGCATCTTCATCTGAATGCAACTCAATGCAACTACAAAATTCATATTACCCGACGGAGAAGAACCTGGATTATAATCCGAAGCAAGTGTAACTGCTGCGCCTGCGTTAATTAGTTCCCTGGCAGGCGGCAGAGTACTTCTTAAAAAAAAGGCAGCCGTTGGAAGCAACGTGGATGAACCGCTATAATTTCCTAATAATTGAATCTCTTTACCAGTTAACGTTTCCAAATGGTCAAGCGATAATGCGTTCAGAGAAATCCCTGTTTCAATTCCCCCAATACTGTTTAGTTGATTGACATGAAGCTTTGATTTTAATCCATAACTTTTGCCTGCATCGCAAATTTTTTTCATTTCTTCAGCAGAAAAAAATCCTTGTTCGCAGAAAACGTCAATATAATCGGCCAATTTTTCCCTTGCAATTACTGGCAACATTTCATTGATGATACAATCAATATATCCTTCGTGGTTTTCCTTATATTTCAGAGGAAAAGCATGCGCTGCTAAAAAAGTAGCCTTAATTGAAAGCTGACTCTTTTCTTTCAATCTTTTTATTACCCTAAGCATTTTTAATTCTCCGTCTAACGACAATCCATAGCCGCTTTTTATTTCCACAGCGCCGGTTCCCAGTTTGCTTATTTCTTCTAATCTTTTCCATGCGGAAATAAAAAGCACGTCCTCTGAAGTCTCTCTTAATTTTTCCGCAGAATTAAGAATGCCGCCACCTTTCGCGGCAATTTCGGCATAACTCAATCCTTTGACTTTATCAATGAATTCTTCCTCACGGCTACCCGCAAACACTAAGTGGGTATGGCTATCGCACCAACATGGCAATACAACTGTATTGTTGGGTACCTTTTTTTGTTCTTTTGAAAATTGTAATTCTTTCATTTGCCCGATTTCAGAAATAATATCATTTTCAATTATGATATATGCATTTGTTACACATGGGAGTTTCGATAGTTCATTACCTCCAATCAAACCCCTGCTTTCTCTCTGGTTTACCAGCAAACTAATATTTGTAAAAATTTGAGTAGCCATGATTAGCTAAATTATGTAAAATTAAAGTGAGATAAATGAAGACTATCTTTCCATTTTAATTAATCATACTATTATTTTATATTGCAGTAACTAAAAAATAAGATCATGAAAGCAATTGGTTGGATTTTAATAGCAATCGGTATTGTAATGATAATAATAAAAGGTGTTTCAATACCTGAAAAGAAGACAATTATTGACGCGGGACCAATACAGGTAAATAAAACTGAGAATCATTGGTATGGGTGGCCGACTTATGCAGGAGGCGTGTTAGCTATAGTCGGAATAGCAATGGTAGCAAGCGGAAAAAAATCATCGTAATTTTTGAATTTTTTCGAATAAAAAAAGCCCGTTTAATTTGCGGGCTTTTTTATTGAAAATATAAAATCTTACAATAAAAGAATTAAAAGTAAAATGATAATGATGATAGCCCCGATAGAAAGATAAATCCCTTGAGAACGGGCCTCTTTCTTTAAGCTTTTTACTTCTTTCCTTAAATCTTTTTTGTCAGCGTGGGATAAATTGCTTTTATCCATGTCTCGAATTTCAATAAGACGATGTTCGATTTGCTGGGCGCGCACTTCTTTTGGAACTTCCGTTTTTGCCGGAGCGGCTTTAGACGCGAAAACCGGTGTAACCAAAGTGATACACATTGCCATCAATAAGACGGGAATAATTTTTTTGATGCTCATAATAAATGATTTTTAAATGTAAGAATTGTTAATTTGTTAATGAAATGTTTGCAACAATCATTCCCATTTTTCACTACCAGATTAAAAAAAATAAAAACCACCGGAATATTCCGATGGTTGTGACGCTGAAACGCGTCTCAGATTATTTTAAAGGAAGCCTTCCTAATTAAAAATTAGAAGCAGGCGTCCATGTTCTATCTGAAGATTGCATGTATACCTCCTTTTTTTTGATGAAGCATAAAGATATAAAAATTTCCAAAAAAAAATTAAAAGTAAATTATTATTTTATTATTTGTTTTCTCAGATCGTATTGCAAATCGGGATGAAGGAGCGACAAAGCATCTTGAATTTTTTTTATTTGATTTTCATATAAATTCTGAAGCTGGCGGCTATTATTTACTTGAATTGAGGATGTGACTATACAGTTACAAAAATGGATTAGTAATTCTGCCTCTAACTGTTTTGAACCGGAAAATCGAATTTGCTTATTGACGTTGCGTAAAATTTTCCGCACACTTTTTTTAACGAAGTAAATATTCGATTTATTTATTTGCAAAAATTGCTCTTCAACTTCATTTTTTACTTTTTGAATATAGTAGGAAACATCATCTGATTCAAAAAGCAAAAATGAGAGCAACTCCTTGTTTTCTTTCTTAAATTTCGCAAGCCGGAGACAAACTTCAAGCAACTCTGTAACTTCTTGCCTTTCCAATTCCTTTTTTATTTCGCTAATCGTGGCAACTTTCATAAACGGATGAATTAAAGAAGCAAGATAAACCAGTTAAATAAAAAGTCGGAAGAACGAGCCAAATAAAAAAAGGGAACCATAAAACGGTCCCCTTCTTTGGTTTATGCGTGTGTAATATTATTGCTTTACAACTTTACTGTTGTAAAGAACTTCACCGGAATTATTTATGATTGAAAGTATGTACATTCCATGTTGTAATCCGCCTAAATTGCTAAAATCTTTTTTAGAAGTACCATTATAAACACTCCACTTTTCCATGGCAATTTCCTTTCCGGTAACATCTACCAGCCGTGCAGTAACTGTTTCAGAAGTAGCGCTCACAAAACTAACAGACAACGTACTGTAAAAAGGATTTGCAATAACTGAAATAGAAGTTTTTTGCAAACTAATCTTTACAGTCACCGTTTTTGAGTAAACGGCTCTGCCATCATTATCAACTTGTTTTAAACGATAATAATTGATCCCTGAAATTGGATTTGCATCAAAGGCGTTATAATTATTAACGACCTGGCTGTTTCCGGCGCCATTTACTGTTGCAATTACTGACCAATTTGTATTGCCATCATCACTTCTTTCAACCTGGAAATAGTTATTATTAAGTTCCTGGGAAGTAGACCAATCCAGGCTAACACCATTTCCTTTTGAGCGTGCGCTAAAATTTGTTAGTGTTACCGGCGCTACTCCTCCAGCGGGGCACAAAGAAAACTGTATATCATCTACTGCAAAATCATTTCCACAACCTCCCTCGGTTCCATCACCAATTGTGACTCTTATTTGCTTAGGAAATGAGCTCAGATTATCAGGGATGGAAAAAGAAGAACCCAAATTTACCCACGTTGGATTTTTTGTTTGTGCAACAGCATTTGCCGTATATGGAGAACCCGATAAAGAAACCCACGTGTTTGACTGAGAAAGATATTGAACATTAAATGTCATTACCGGAAGTAATGGATCCGGGCCACAGGTTACTGAAGTATCGATGTTCATAACATATATGCTCACTACGTAATTACCCGGAACAAAACCTTTAGTGTTAGCTACAGTATGTTGGTAAAAGTTTTCTGCCTGGCCATTTACTACGAGCATTTTACCGTTGGCATTTCCTGTATGATCCGGAGAGGCCTGCCACTCGGCTTTTTGTTGGGTATTATTAATAACGCGGTAAGTTCCTTCGCTTGACAAACTACCTGTTGCCTGGTAAGTTAATCCTGAGGTAAGAATATCAGGATCAGTAGTGGCGGTTGTTCCGGTGCCAAAATTTTCAGACCACACTACGGTTGCGTTTTGGCAAGATACCTGTGCTTTTAAAGACAAGGGTATCAGTTGTGCTAATAACAATATAGCCATCGAAAAAAATAAAATCTTTGAGGACGTAAAATTCTTTTTCATAACTAAGTTTTAGAGATAAATAAATAATTAATGAGTTACGGCTTTACGCTTATTGCTATGCAATAAAAGGATTTTGGTATTACTTTAAAATATTACTTTTAAAGTAGACAGAGTTTTAAAAAGGGAAGGCTGGTAGTATATTCTAAGGGATAAGGAAAGACAAAACTAATAATTAAAGTTAATAATCAAAATAAAATATAATCTTTTTTCTTTTGATTTAAAAAATACCGCTTTTAGAAAACATCCAGACGTGAGAAATTCTATACGAAAAGTCAATAGTGGCACGTTTTATGGACATTCCATTATAAAAGTATTTATTATGAATTTCAAAATAATCACGGCCTTTTTTGTTGGAATTTCGGTTTCACTTTCAGCTATAGGTCAGGATACTTCACAAAATCAAAAACTTTCAGAAAATCAGACTTACCATGTAACTACTTCGCATAGCAATTATAAAAACTCTCCGCAGCATCATATTTATCGTGATACCCGTTTAGGCGGTAGTTCTCGGCTTTATAATACTTATAAAAAAAATGATTATGGCGCAGGAGCAATTACTACAAACCCTCATAAAACAGGAAGCGCCGTTACTTATTACAAAAACAATTTTAATTCAAGCCAAAAGCAAAGTCCAGTTTATCGTGATACACGTCTGGGTGGCAGCTCTCGGGGACATAGAACCTATAAAAAAAATGACTATGGAGCTGGTGCTATTACGACTAATCCCAATAAATAAGATTACTACTGCAAATGAATTTCAAATAATTTAGGCCAGTCTTTTCCAGTTATAAACAGTCCCTTGGTTGTGCTGTCATAAGCTATTCCGTTTAAAACTGCGTCTCCATTTATTTGTGCTGAAGGATCATACTGCTTAAGTAACCCCGTTAGATTCATTTTTCCGATCACATGACCACTACTCGTATCTATTTTCACAATTTCATTCGTTAGCCACCTATTGGCAAAAATAGCCCCATCAATTAATTCCAGTTCATTTAAACTATCTACTTCTCCAATATTATCCGCAACAGTCAAGACTTTGTCGATCTTCATGTCTTTATTTTTTTCGTCAGGCTGCACGAAATAAAGGTGTGAAGTACCATCGCTGATAATAATATTTTTATCATCATGGGTAGCGCCCCATCCTTCTCTATCCCATTTAAGTGTACTTATAGGATGCATTATATCATCAACATTATAAACAAATATTTTATTACTTTGCCACGTAAGCTGATAAATTTTATTCTTAAAAATGGTAATTCCTTCGCCAAAAACAGAACTATCAGGTATTAGATAATTCTGTTGAACCTGACCTGTTTTTATATCAGTAATTCGCAATCTTGACTGGCCGGGCTCGCCTGTGCCTTCATACAATTTTCCATTGTAAAATTCAAGTCCCTGTGTAAAAGCACCGGGGTCATGTGGATACATTGCATCCACTTTAAACATAATTTGAGCGGGCGGTGGTATATTGTACGTTGGTAGTGAATTATCGTAGTTGGGAGAAGAAGAGTTATTGCAGGAAATCAGAAATAGTAAAATTGTTGCCGCCAAAACCGTTTTGTAAACCATTGTATATCTTTAATAAATGTAAAAATACTGCACTGATACCTGGAAAAGCACAATCACAAAAAAATAAATCCCTAAAAGCTTTTAACTTCAAACAATATTGTCTTTATTTGTGCTTTAAACCTCTGTTACCGATAAAAAAATAATTCTTCTCTGATCTTATTTTATCGTAATATTTGAGATTTTCTTTCACCCCAATATCCCCTGTAAAAAACACCCAAGGCCCTATGTAATCCCATTATTGTTCATATACTCAA
>JBDTHD010000281.1:0-2544 GCA_039937075.1 Ginsengibacter sp.
TTCCGTTTTTCAAAAGATAATTCTGAATATTTGCTTAATTTAAAAATAATAAAGGTAAGCAACGAAAAATCTGTGTATTGAAAAAACTTTTCGGCTTGCCATAATAAATTATCAATGATAGAACCTGATTACTATTTCACTGTTGAAAGTGCTGCCAAAGCTGAGTTTAAAGACCGTGGAAGTAAATTCATAGCTTATTCATTTCCTTTAAAAAACACAATTGATTTTAAAAAACTTTTACAAGAGGTAAAGAAAGAACATCCAAAAGCCTCTCACCATTGCTTTGCTTATCGAATAGGAACAGATGGAAATAATTTCAGGGTAAGCGATGCCGGAGAGCCATCGGGTACAGCTGGGAAACCGATACTGGGACAAATAGACGCTAAAAATCTTACGGATATTTTAATTGTGGTAGTTCGCTATTTTGGCGGCACTTTATTGGGTGTTCCAGGATTGATAAATGCTTATAAAACAACAGCTTCATTTGTTTTGCAATGCACGCAGGTGGTTCAAAAAGCAGTGGAGATCCAATATGAATTGCAATTTAATTATACAGAAATGAACGATGTAATGCGCATCATTAAACAATTTAATTGCAGCATTTTAAAAAATGAAATGCAGTTATTTTGCGGAATAGAAACAGGGATTCCCCGCAATAAAATCAACGAAGTTTTATCAGCTTTAAAAGAGGTAAAAAATTTAGAACTTCATCCTATGAAATAAGTTTTAAATTTAGTTATGGAAAAGAAATATCAAAGTTTTTGGAGTTTTTATCCATATTATTTAACCGAACACAAAAACCCGGTAAGCCGCGCATTGCATTTCACGGGAACGCTGCTAATTTTTGTTTGTATCAGTCTTGGAATTATTAGCGGCAGATGGTTTTGGTTCATCATTATACCTTTGTGTGGATATGGCTTTGCATGGTTCGGCCATTTCTTTTTTGAAAAAAATAAACCCGCCACTTTTGTTTACCCGTTCTATAGTTTAGGAAGCGATTTTGTAATGTTCTGGCACATTCTTACCGGGCAAATAAACAAGAAAATGAGAGACGCTGAAACAATTTCTAAAATCTAAAAATGGAAAAATTAAAGATCCATTATTTCCAACACGTTCCTTTTGAAGGATTGGGAAATATTGAACAATGGTGTACCAATAATGGCCATACACTCAGCGCTACCCGATTTGATGAAAATGCCGCGTTGCCTGATTTGAAAGAAATAGACTGGCTTATCATTATGGGCGGCCCAATGAGCGTGAATGATGATAAAAAATTTTCGTGGCTCGTAACGGAAAAAGAATTTATTCGCAAAGCTGTTGAAACACGAAAAACGGTTATTGGTATTTGTCTCGGCGCGCAGTTAATAGCAGAAATTTTAGGTGCAAAAGTTTACCAAAATGACCGAAAAGAAATTGGATGGTTTCCTATTGAACTCACTGGTGAAGCGATGCAACATGAATTATTTACAGGGTTGAAAAATTCAATTACTGTTTTTCACTGGCACGGAGATACTTTTGATATTCCTGGAAATGCAATTCAAATTGCCTCGTCAAAAGCCTGTAAAAACCAGGGATTCCTCTACCAGGATAATGTCTTAGGACTTCAGTTTCACCTGGAAACAACCAAAGAAAGTTTGCAACAAATGATTGAAAATGGAAGAGACGAACTGACAAAAGAAAAATACATCCAGACTCAAAACGAAATAGAAAAGCGTCAGGAATTTTTTGAGGATAACAGGCAGGTTTTATTTAAATTATTAGACCGGTTAACAATATAAGATTTTATTGCACTTTAATAATATGTACGTAGGTACCACCGCAGCACATACACATTCTGGCATCATCATACAGAGAATATTCGATGCAAAGTTTTTTTCCTTCTATTGCATCCATATCAGGTAAATCATCAGTCGGGTAAGTAGTTTTACCAATTATTACGCCGACATGCCTACAGTTGGTCGCCTTTAAAGTAACAGTGGCGTTTGTACAATCGGATGTATTTTTTTTGCAGGAATACAATCCGGTGAAAAGCAGGAAAACAAGAAGTATCTTTTTCATGCGAAAGGTTTTATTTGTTTAGTAATAAATCTCCTTTTATAGATATCTGATTTTATTGATTGATTTGTAAATTTTGATCTTTTTCTAATTTACTTTTATAATATTCACATACCTGCCTCCGCAACAAACACATGCCCTGACATCATCGTAAAACGCATATTCTATGCAAAGTTTTTTTCCTTCTATGGCTAAACTGTCAGGCAGATTTTCGGTAGGATATGTTTTATTATCAATTATTACAGCTGCGTGTTTACAGGCACCAGTAGTAAATGTAACTATAACATTTGTACAGGTGGCATTATCTGTAGGGGGCGTATTTTTCTTACAAGAAGAAAATAGCCCCACAAAAAGAAAAATAAAAAATAGTTTTTTCATATCAAATACTTTTGAATTTCAAAGAAATTTTAAAAGCATGACACTTAGTTTTCGAACTTCGTTGCATTTGAAACAGGTTTTATTTAAACTGTTCACTCACCACTAAATCTT
>JBDTHD010000282.1:0-4024 GCA_039937075.1 Ginsengibacter sp.
TTTGGGCTGCGGGTTATTTTGAACACTGGTGGTCGGATTTTCCGTTGCTAATGGCGACTGTGTCTTATCAACTTTTAAAAAACCAATTATCATCTGATGCCCCACGGTTAATTCATCCGACGGAAGATGATTCCATTTTTTTAAGGATGACAAAGCAACTTTATTGTAATTGACCCCAAGCCTGTACAGCGTTTCACCGGCAGCTACCGTATGATAAAGAGGAATAAGAGCTTCATTCACCGCGGCACTTTTTTCCTGCGTAAAATTATTTTTATCAAGCGGAATTTTTAAGGCCTGCCCGATATTTAATCCGCTTGCAAAATGCAGGTGATTAAAAGATGCAAGTTCTTTGGGGTTTACATTGAACATTCGCCCCACACTATAAAAATTCTCTTTTGGAACAATAACATGCTCTATATAAATATTAGAACCGGAACCTTTTACTTCAAAGTTATTTTGCTGCGCCAATAATAAATTGCTTGTAACGAATGAAAAAAATACAAGCATTAACCATTTAGACATAATAGAGGTTTTCATTTCTTAAAAAAAATATTCTGGTGCTTTCAAAGGAGTTTTTACAAATATGGGCAAAAATATCTATTCTCAAATTTAGATAATCAAGGTATGAAGTTAAATTTTTTAAGGAGAAAAGCCGGGGATTTATTTTATAAAGGAATTAAAACTTTTTTGGATAAAATAATTATGAAATTGATTTTATAATCTTTGCTGCCAAAGTTCGCACTTCTCATTCTTCCATGATAAAAAGTTTCCTTCAGATATTTTTTCCCGCGCTTTTTTTACAATATCAAGATAAAATGCAAGGTTGTGAATACTTGCGATTTGTAATCCTAAAATTTCTTTTGATTTCATTAGATGACGCAAGTAAGCTTTGTTGTAAAAATTACTCACTTCACAATCAATTCCATCATCAATCGGCGAAAAATCTTTTTCCCATTTTTTATTATCAATATTGATAATCCCTTTGCTGGTGAACAACATCGCGTTCCGGCCATTGCGGGTGGGCATCACACAGTCAAACATATCCACGCCCAAAGAAATGCATTCCAAAATATTCCAGGGAGTACCCACGCCCATTAAATAGCGCGGCTTATTTGCAGGAAGATTTTCACAACAAAGTGCGCATATCTCATACATTTTTTCAGTAGGTTCGCCAACACTTAAACCTCCAATCGCATTGCCCGTTGCTTCTTTGGACGAAACATATTCAGACGACATTTTTCTCAAATCATGATGCACACCGCCCTGGACAATTGGAAATAAATTTTGAGAATATCCATATTTATTTTCAGTTTGATTGAATCTTTCAAAACATCTGTCCAGCCATCGGTTCGTCAGTTCCAATGAAGTTTTTGCATAAGAGTATTCGCTGCCACCTGGCGGACATTCATCAAAAGCCATAATGATATCTCCACCAATAATTCTTTGAATGTCCATTACTTTTTCAGGAGAAAACAAATGCGTGCTTCCATCAATGTGGCTTTGAAAAACAGCACCTTCTTCTGTCAGTTTTCTTGTTCCGCTTAAAGAGAAAACCTGGTAACCGCCGCTGTCAGTAAGAATGGGTTTATTCCAATTCATAAATCGGTGCAAACCACCGGCGGATTCCAAAACTTCTAAACCCGGGCGCAAATACAAATGATAGGTATTTCCCAAAATAATCTGCGCGTGAACATCTTGTTTTAGTTGTTGCTGCGTAACTGCTTTTACACTTCCAACCGTACCAACGGGCATAAAGATTGGCGTTAGAATTTCACCATGGTCGGTGGTAATTTTTCCTGCGCGCGCGCTGGTAGAGCCATCTCTATGTTGAAGTTCAAATTGTAATGCAGCCATAAAACAATATATAAAAAAGTGCAAAGATAAGGCTGAAATGCTTTTTACAAAGAGTTCCATGATGTTTTGGATTCTAAACTTTTTATTCCTGAAAAGAAAAAAAAGTTATTTCCAATAGAATCAAAAAACTTTTTGAATTATAATTTTCTGCGTGACATCTTTGCAAATCGATGCTAAATATTCAAAGTAAAAATGCGCCTTTATCAAAAGTGATTATTGCTTTCGCTATCGTTTATATTGTTTGGGGTTCCACCTATTTTTTTGTTCAGGTTGGTCTGAAAGATTTCCCGCCTTTTATTTTAGGTTTGTTTCGTTTTTTTACAGCCGGAGTTTTATTAATGATATGGTGCTTTATTAAAGGTTACAAATTGGTAGACCGCCACCAGATGAAGACTTCTTTTATAGTGGGAAATCTTTTATTGTTCGTAGGAAACGGTTCCATTATCTGGGCGGAAAAGACGCTTCCGAGTTCGCTGGTCGCAGTTTTGGTTTCAGCAGCACCATTATGGTTTGTATTGTTTGATAAAAGAAACCGGGCATCTAACTTTAGTGATAAATATATTCTGACCGGAGTTTTCACCGGCTTTGCAGGAGTCATTCTTTTATTTGGAGAAAAAATATTTTATAATAATTTTTCATCTTCAGAGTTCATTCAGATAATTGCGTTAATCGTAATAATTGCCGGAAATATAAGTTGGTCCGTAGGCGCCTTGTATTCAAAATATAATAGTGTAGGAAACACATCGGTTGGCGCTGCGTGGCAAATGATATTTGCTGCTCTGACTTTTTTTATAGTGTCCTGTTGCACGGGAGAAGTATTTCATTTTCATCCTTCACAAGTTCACTTTCGTTCATCTATGGCCGTTATATATCTTATTTCTCTTGGATCGCTCGCAGGGTATAGCGCATATATCTGGCTGTTGCAGGTGAGGCCGGCAACACAGGTAAGCACGAATGCTTATGTAAATCCAGTTGTTGCAGTTTTGCTGGGCATTTTTTGGGGAGGTGAAACAATTGATGGCTTACAAATACTGGGATTAGGTATTATTTTGCTGAGTGTCTTTATAATCAATATCAAGAAATACCGGAAAAAAAGCACGATTTAGTAATCTTCTTTTTACCCAGTGCTGTAGTTTCCTTTCTTTTCTTAAAAAATATATTCAGTAAAGCAACAAAAAAGACAGTATTTTATTTTGCAAAAAGGCCAAATTAATATTTAAATTTTAGGAATTTGTGTTAATAAAATTCGTTTCAAATCAAAACCAAACAAAGCCGCGTGTTCCAACAGTCCAATTAAATCTGCCTCGCAGTAAACCAACAAAAAAGGAAGATTTTTATTTCAATATAAATAATATGAATTGTCTAAATTCTTTAAAAAAATTCTTTTGCATTAGATTTGCGAATTCAAACGGGTAGTGGCGCAGCCCGGTAGCGCACACGTCTGGGGGGCGTGGGGTCGCAAGTTCGAATCTTGTCTACCCGACAAAAAATACCGAACAGAATTTATTGAAAGCTTGTAAGTGGAAAGATTTACAAGCTTTTTTATTTTGAAAAAAATCTTCCTCCACTTTTATTTTATACAAGAATAATTTTTGCATCCCTAAAATGTAAAACTGAAATAGAAATTATTCCGGCCTGACTGTGTGATCCACGCGTGTGCTGGCTGCCGAAAGAGGGGTTTTGAGTAAAGGTTAAGATGCTTTTTTTACGGCTTTTTCAATTTGCTCTTTTTCTTGCGTTGGCTGTAGTTCTTTAATTTCCACGCTGCGTTTCATGTGTAATTTTCCATTGTATTGCGCGCCCAGCTCTATTTCCAAGGTGTCAGTGGCAATGTCTCCATTTACCAGTCCCGTCTTTTTTATTTCAAGTTGTATCGCTTTAACATTGCCATTGATAGTTCCATAAATAACAGCAGAACTGGTATTAATATCTCCTTTTACATTTCCTTTTTCTCCTAATACTACGCCGCCTTCCACATTAATGTTGCCAATAACTTTTCCTTCGATTCGTATCACGGATGTTCCACTGATTTCTCCGGTGAATGTATATCCTTCTCCGATGATGGTAGAAATTTCCTGCTGGTTAATTTCTAATGGCTGTTGGTCTTTGTTTTTTTTAAACATAATTAATTGAGGGTTAAGAATGATTGGGGATTTATTTTTTGTCCGTT
>JBDTHD010000283.1:0-2635 GCA_039937075.1 Ginsengibacter sp.
CTCAGCCACGCTGATGCGAACTCACTTTTCCGTTTGATAAAAAGCATTTCTTATCCTAATAATAAAACGAACCACCTGATAGGCATGGCCAAAATGGTAATGGCAGATTTTAATGGAAAAATTCCTATGACGGTAGATGAGCTACTGAAATTGACTGGTGTTGGTAGAAAAACTGCCAATGTAATCACTTCCGTAATAGATAACCAGCCTAATATGGCCGTGGATACACACGTTTTCAGAGTAGCGAACCGAATTGGACTGGTAAAAGCTAAAACACCGCTTGAAACGGAAAAACAATTAATAAAAAATCTTCCGAAAGATCTTGTTCATGTAGCTCATCATTGGCTTATACTCCACGGAAGGTATATTTGTGTTGCTAGAAAACCAAAATGCGAGATTTGCGGATTAAAGTCAGCATGTAAGTATTATAAAACCGTAATACTGCCTAAGAAAAATACAGTAAACGAACATTAAAGCAACTTTCTTATTCCGTCAATCACTTCAGCTTTGGCAAAAGGAATTCCCTTAATCTTGTTCAATCCTATTGCATCTACCAAAAATTTATCGCGAATAATTTTAATGAGTTGCCCGTTATTAAGTTCGGGAATTAAAACTTTGTCAAAGTTTTTAATAATGGTTCCTAAATTTTTAGGAAACGGACGAACGTAACGCAAATGCACATGCGATACAGATTGTCCCTCTTTAAGAAGTTCGGCCACGGCGCTTTTTATAGCTCCATAAGTACTTCCCCATCCTAATACCAAAACTTTTCCATTTTCGGGGCCATTATCTATTTGCTGCTCGGGAATATAGTCTGCAATCCTATCAATTTTCTCCTGTCGGATTTTTACCATTTGCTGATGGTTTTCCGGATCATAACTTACATTTCCGGTGATATCCTGCTTTTCGAGGCCGCCTACCCTATGTTCTAACCCGGCAAAACCGGGAACGGCCCATGGTCTTACCAATTTTTCATCCCGTAGATAAGGCTGAAAGGTTTCTTCGTTTTCTGAAAGTTCCTTTTTGAAATTTACTTCTATCGGCGCCAGGTCTTTACTTTCTGGAAATTTCCATGGCTCTGAACCATTTGCAATATATCCGTCGCTTAAAAAGACGACAGGGGTCATGTGTTGAACCGCAATTCTTACGGCTTCATAAACTGCAAAAAAGCAGTCGCTCGGCGTAGATGCCGAAATTACCGGTATCGGACTTTCACCATTTCGGCCATAAAAAACCTGTAATAAATCGCTTTGTTCAGTTTTGGTAGGCAATCCGGTTGAAGGACCGCCGCGTTGAATATCACAAATAATCAATGGAATTTCCAGCATCATTGCCAAACCCATCGCCTCGGATTTTAAGGCAATTCCCGGTCCGCTTGTAGTAGTTACTCCCAGGGCCCCGCCGTAAGCTGCACCAATCGCAGAGCTGATGGCTGCGATTTCATCTTCTGCCTGGAAAGTTTTTATCCCAAAATTTTTATGACGGCTCAATTCATGTAATATATCACTGGCGGGCGTTATTGGATATGACCCCAAAAACAATTGCAATCCGCTTTTTTGTGCGGCGGCTATCAAGCCATAAGTCAAAGCTTGGTTGCCATGAATATTGCGATAATTTCCTGGAGGCATCTTTGCTTTTTTTACCGAGTATCTAGTGGTAAAAGTTTCTGTAGTGTCTCCGTAATTATAACCCGCCTGCAAAACCTTAATATTACTTTCCAAAATATCAGGTTTTTTGGAAAACTTTTCTTTTAAGAAATTGATGGTATTTTCCGGGTTACGATTGTACATCCAATACAAAAACCCAAGAACAAACATATTTTTAGCACGATCTTTTTCTTTGGTCCCAAGGGTAAATTCCTTTAAAGTTTCGCGTGTAAGTTTTGTGATCTCCATTTTTATCACTTCATAACCTTCAAGGCTTCCGTTTTCGAGAGGATTATCTCCATCTTTATAATTGGCCAATCTTAAATTCTTCGCATCAAATCCTTCAATATTTGCAATAATTTTTCCATTCCTTTTTAGAGAAGATAAATTTGTTTTTAATGCCGCAGCATTCATCGCGACTAAAACATCACAGCTATCACCCGGCGTAAAAATTCTATCGCTCGAAAATCTTAACTGAAAACCGCTAACCCCCGGAATCGTTCCCTGGGGCGCCCTTATTTCCGCAGGAAAATCAGGAAATGTAGATAAGTCAATTCCTAAAAGCGCTGTATTAGTGGTAAATTGAGAACCGGTTAATTGCATTCCATCGCCGCTGTCTCCGGCAAATTTGATAACAACTTCCGGCAAAACTGTTTCTATCTTTTCCATTTTATTTAGTTAATTAGCAAATTTAAAGATATCGCTTGTTTAATAATGATTAATTATTTATTAAATGCGATATTTTATTTGAATTCATTTCAGGAAAAAAATTAGCAAAAATTATTTTAGGTATAATAATTTTAAAATTTAAAAACCAGGACGAGTGATTAAAAAAAACTTTTAAACAAAATAAAAATTTCGGGAATTTGTTGATTTACTGTAATTTTTAAAATATAATGTTCGAAGAGAAATCTTATTTTCAAAGGCCATTTAAACTTCTTACAAACAAAAAAGCGATACTATTTTTTAAACAGTATCGCTTTAAGAAT
>JBDTHD010000284.1:0-5103 GCA_039937075.1 Ginsengibacter sp.
GTTTCTACCCAAAAACCAAAAGACGAAACGCCACTGATTACACCTTCCATATCTTCGCCCAATTTATCCATCATAAATTCAACCTGTTTGTATTTATTTCCTGCCCTTTCCGCTTCCATTGCCGATCTTTCTTTCTGGCTGCAATGAACGCATTTCTCTTCCATTTTTTTATCGGGCTCAATATTTTTTTCCAAAATTTCGTGCAAAATACGATGAACCATTACATCAGGATACCTGCGGATCGGAGAAGTAAAATGACAATAATCTTCAAATCCTAATCCATAATGCCCTATATTTTCAATATCATAAACCGCCTTTGACATGGTTCGAATTCCTAATTGTTCCAGCACGTGCTGTTCTGGTTTTCCATGAACATCAATCATTAACTGGTTAAACGATTTCGCAGTTTCCTCTTCATTTTTCATGTCGAATTTATAACCGAATTTCCTTGCAAAAGCCACAAAAGGTTTCAGCTTTTCCTCATCAGGCGTATCATGAACGCGGTAGGGAAAAGGAATCGGCTTTTTATGTACACGCATCTTTGAAACGTGCGCCGCTACAGTTCTGTTGGCAAGTAGCATAAATTCTTCGACGAGTTGATGCGACTCTTTACTTTCTTTTACAATGATTCCTAATGGCTTTCCATTTTCATCCAACCTGAATTTCACCTCGGTAGAAGAAAAATTAATGGCGCCGTTTTTAAATCTATCTTTCCTGAATATTTTTGCAAGAGAATTAAGCAAGATAATTTCCTCACTATAAATCCCTTGTCCGTCTTCAATTATTTGCTGTACCTCGTCATAATTAAAACGGTGATCGCTATGGATAAAAGTTTTGCCAAGCCAGTAATCTTTTACTTTTCCTTTATTATTTATTTTAAAAATTACGGAGAAAGTAAATTTATCTTCTTTCGGGCGCAGCGAACAGAGCTCATTTGAAATTTTTTCCGGCAACATAGGATTAACACGGTCAGGAAGATAAACACTCGTAGCGCGTGAATAACCTTCCTCATCCAAAGCAGTTCCGGGTATTACAAAATGACTGACATCCGCTATGTGAATTCCGATTTCATATTCCTGATCGGTTAGTTTTTTTATGGAAAGTGCATCGTCAAAATCCTTGGCATCGGCAGGGTCAATCGTAACCGTAAGAACATCCCTGTAATCCCGCCTTTTTGCCAATTCAATTTCTGAAATAGTTCCATCAAGATTATGCGCTTCTTCTAAAACTTTTTGAGAAAATTCAAGAGGAAATCCATTTTGAATGATGATCTCTTTCATGGCGAGATCGCTGGCATTGATGGCGTCTAATATGTTTACCACCTTCCCTTCGGGTTTTTTAGCGCTGTTTTCCCAACTCAAAAATTTTACAACTACGCGGTCTTTATCTTTTGCACCATTCAGGTTTTTTAAGCTTATATAAAAATCGGGTAGCGGCTTTTGACTGTCAGGAGCAAAAAACGCAAAATTTTCACTTACTGTAATATCTCCAATAAACTCAGTTTGCTTTCTCTCCAAAACCTCTTCTATAACACCTTCAACACGTTTCCTATGATTATCTATGACCCTTACCCGAACGATATCACCATCCATTGCCTTGTTGAAATCCTGTGGCTTCACCAATAAATCCTTTTCCCTGTCTTCTACTATCACATATCCCATCCCTGACCTGGTGATTTCTAATTTCCCCTTTAAAGATGGTATTGGTTCCTTCTTTCCTGTTTTTTTACTCATATAGTATTTTCAAAGTATTTTAGAGTTAGCAATAATTCCACAATGGCTATTCACCGCTAAATTAAAGCAAGCCTGGAAATAAAGGATTGTAAGTGCAATTAATTATTGATTGGAGACTAAATAATTAAATCTCCGAATTGGGCTGTTATTAATTTGCGGCTAAACTTTTTTTATTTCTTTACTGATTACAAATCTAAGATCAATATAAGCATGTACTTCAATTTTGCCGGAATTAATTTTTCGCTTTAACCCTAACAAGTGAATCTGCTACCTTTGCCTTAAACAGAATAAAGTGTATTTTTTTGCACGAATACAAGCAGGGATTTTACAACTTTAATCGTCAAGGTTTTTACGTATATCCATTACAGTTAATAATCAAAAAAGAAATAGAGTTTTTACTACATTCATGCATAACTGGTAATTCACAAACAATTAAATAAAACCTTCAAAGCCGCTTCCTTCATGTCTAATAACTTCTTTCAATTCAAACAGTTTATCATTCAACAGGAAAAAAGTAGCATGAAAGTATGTACCGATTCCTGTTTGTTTGGCGCATGGATTGCCGAAAAAATTGAAAGAAAGGAAATTGACCCTAAAAGAATTTTGGATATTGGCACCGGCACCGGCTTGCTAAGTTTGATGATTGCCCAGAAAACGTCTGCAAAAACAGATGCAATTGAAATTGATGAAAATTCATTTCAGCAGACGAAAGAAAATTTTATGGAAAGTCAATGGAATCAAAATCTACAGGTTTTTCATGGAGATATAAAAAATTGGATTTTGCCCGAAAAATATGATCTCATTATTTCGAATCCGCCTTTTTACGAAAACGATTTGAGATCATCGAATCAAAATAAAAACAAAGCAAAACATCATGATACATTAACCTTAAAAGAACTGATTCTATCGATAAAAATCAATTTGACAAACGATGGAAATTTCGGCGTACTCCTGCCCTTTCACCGAATACAATTTTTTACCAATTTGGCAATACAAAATGATTTCTTTATCAGTGACGAATTATTGGTAAAACAGACTCCAAATCATCCCTTTTTTCGGGGTATTTTATTTTTCGGAAAACAAAAAAAGTCTTTTACGTCAAAAGAATTAATTATAAAAAACAATGAAGGAAATTACACGGAAGAATTTAATTATTTGCTAAAGGATTATTATTTATAACCCGGCATACTCCTTCATGTAATCAAAATTTTGCCTCAATTTTCCACCGTCAATTATCGTAGCAGCCTCAATAATTTTTGAGTTCCCTTCGAGCAGTCCATCCAGTATATATTTTATGAGTTGCTCGCCAAAATACCTTGAGGCATCTCTCGGCAATTCATTAGGTAAATTACCAACGGCCATTACGTCAACAGAACCGTCAACATAAGGTGCAGTGCGTTCTCCTGTCATTTTATTTACTCCGTAAACAGGATCTTCCATTGTATTTTCTCCAAGATTGCAGGGAACCGAACCATGCTTATCATCAGAAATATCCGCAATAGATTTTATCCTGAAATCCTCGTTTTTCATATCTTCCATTTGGAACAGGCGCGGAACTTTTTCGTACCAATAAATCCCATTTAATAAAATATCAGTTTCAGAAATATAATCTTCAAAAAGACATTTGTATTTTTCCGGATGGTCATGAAATTCTTTTCGTGTATACGTTCCCGTTACCTTGTTCACATATAAATCAGCGCCTTTTAAATGCACATAAACCGGGTAAGAAAAGTCAGTTGTTTTATATTCATCTGGTTCTGCTTCATGGATTTCCATCAGGTTCATAATTTCAAGAATTCCATGTGCAACTCTACCACTTCCTGTCACTGCCACTTTCACAATAGGAAGCTTCAGACCAAAATAAGTATGAATTAATTCCTGGAAATTTTTCTTTTGATAAACGCGGTTTAATGAATAAGCCCCCGTGCGATTCCCGTACGCCATCATACCGTTATGCGCCCCCACCACACCTGCAAAAAATCCAAAACCTATCAGCCTGGTTCCATCCTCATGTTCCAGGCATTCATAATCTATTAAAGTAATTTTTTTATCAATAATTGTTCGTAACAATTTCTGATTATAAGATTGCAATTTACGCGTATGTGAAAAAAAGAAATATTTTTTGTTTGGAATCAACATCTCAACCGGAACCTCTTTGATGCCAAACAAAATATCACATTCACTCACATCTTCTTTAACTTCTATTCCTGCTTTTATATATTCCGCATCCGAATAGCATCGCGTGGCCGAACTTTGCACAAGGATTGTAATATTTTTATTTTCCTGTATCCATTTACATTGTGCGGGCGTAAGCGCTACGCGATTGTCTGGTGGAATTTTGCCTTCCTTTATTAATCCAATTTTCAACATCATTTATTTTTTTAGAAAGCGGCAATTTACAATAACTGGAGAACTTGGTTTGTCACCAAAAATTATTGAGATACAGTAAACAAATTTATAAATGGGATTCTTATTTTTCAAAATCCCGAAAATACCAGGAATGTATTTTGGACAAATTAGCGGGAATGCGTAATATTGCCTCCCGAAAATAACCGACTGATTATGAAGAAGCCCGGATGGCGGAATTGGTAGACGCAGCAGACTCAAAATCTGCCGTTCGCAAGGATGTGCAGGTTCGATTCCTGTTCCGGGCACGAAACCACTTTTTTAAGTGGTTTTTTTATTTTAAAGAAACGTTATAACCCATTTAATCCAAAATAAAAATCAATGATATTTGTTGGTTCACTATCAAATTATCACTTTAAAATTGATTCCAGTACCTTAAAATTCCCATTTATATTATTTATCAAGTCGTAGTCCTAAAACATTCGCTATGAGCGGATAAATTATTGAACCAACGATTTTTTGCTCCCTCGCCATTTCCCCCAGATTTGTCCTTTATGTAAAACCGGAACTTCACTGCCCAAAAGTTTCCCCCAAGGCTTTAAACCATCTACTCTATCAAAGATTATTTTAAGCACCGCAATAAAAGGAACGGAAAGAAACATACCCGAGATTCCCCATATTGAACCGCCGAGCAATACAATTATCAAAGTAACCAAGGCATTGATTTTTACTTGTGACGAAACTATCCTTGGAACCAGGATATGATTGTCTATAAATTGAATAATTGAATAGGCTATTATAATACCGATTTGGGCAGAATATCCATCTTTAGTAACAGTGGCGATAAGTATGGGAAGTATAATGGCAATTATGCCACCAATATAAGGCAAAACATTTAGCAGCGCACCAATAATCCCTAATAACAAGGCATACTGAACTCCTAAAATAAATAACGCGGCGGAATTTAAAATGGCAATTATGATGGCTTCTATTAACAGGCCAACCATGTAACTTTGGATTGCGA
>JBDTHD010000285.1:0-15842 GCA_039937075.1 Ginsengibacter sp.
ATCCTTGTGGGAGTAGCATCTTATGTAAAATTTGCCTTACCAAAAGTCGGTGCTCCGGAACAATTAAATATTGCCATTACGCCCGAAAGAGTAAGCCATGGCAACTACCTTGCAAATCATGTAACTCTTTGTATGGACTGTCACTCAACCCGCGACTGGACAAAATTTTCAGGGCCGTTGGAACCGGGAACCAATGGAAAAGGCGGTGAAAGGTTTGATCAAAAAATGGGTTTTCCCGGCGTATTCTATTCCAAAAATATTACGCCTGCAAATCTTAAAGACTGGACGGATGGACAAATTTTTCGTGCCATCACTACCGGCGTTGACAAAGATGGAAATGCTTTATTTCCTGTGATGCCGTATCATTATTATGGAAAAATGGATAAAGAAGATATTTATGATATCATCGCGTACATCAGAACGCTGACGCCAATAGAAAATAAAACACCGGATCATTCTATAGATTTTCCGATGAATTTTATTATAAACACAATTCCGACAAAAGCTTCATTTGTTCAAAAGCCTGCTAAATCTGATACTTTAAAATATGGAGCTTACATGGTAAATGCAACTGCGTGTATGGAGTGCCATACAAAAGTAGAAAAAGGGCAGATAATTCCTTCGCTCGCCTTTAGCGGCGGACGTTTTTTTGAAATGCCTGGCGGTAAAGTTTACTCCGCAAACATTACTCCTGATAAAACTACAGGCATAGGAAACTGGACGGCACAACAGTTTGTAACCCGGTTTAAAACTTACGCTGATCCGGCAAATGTTGCGAAGCTTTCTAAATCTGATGTCAATACAATTATGCCCTGGGCGATGTTTGCCGGGATGGATACCTCTGACCTGAGATCTATATATGCGTATTTACTAACGGTAAAGCCAATTAAAAATGACGTGGTTCATTTTGTAGCGGATAAATAATTATTTACCAAAATTAAAAACTGCAATAAAAGTTGGTTTACTGTAAACCTGCATGGCCCGTTTATTTTTATTATAATCAATTACTAATCTCTATTTACTGTTTTTCCCTTCGTGTAAACAGTAAAACAATAAATAACCTTGTTTTCTATTTTACCGGAAAAATAATTTTCAATACCTTTTGAAAAATAGATCTCAATCAAAAATGATAAAATATTTATTGTGCATTTTACTTCTTTCCGCTGTCCGTGCAACCGCGCAACCCGTAAAACCTAGCGGCGCATTAGTTGGATATGCTTTTGATAATTTCTCCCCCGGGATAATAAAAATGAAATCTGGCGAAACCTACAACCAGGTTTTAAATTATAACGTTGTAACCAATGAAATGATATTTGAAAATAATGGAAAATACCTCGCCATTGCCAACCCGGAGAATGTTGATACTGTTACTATTGATCAAAGAAAATTTATTTATTTAAATAACAAATTTTACGAAATACTTTTCAATTCAAAAATGCCTTTTTTGCTGGAATATACGGCAACTGTTAAAGAGCCGGGTACTTCTTCCGGATATGGAACTACGTCCAACACATCTTCTGCTTCTTCTTTTAAATCATTGATAAACCAGGGCGGCTCCTATTCGCTTGAAGTGCCGGATGGCTATTCTGTTATTCCCGGTTATGATTATTGGATTATGAAAAACGGCCAATTAGAAAAAGCCGGTAATGAAAGACAATTAGAGAAGATCTTCCCTCAAAAGAAAAATGCCATAAAAGACTTTATGAAAAAGAATCAAACGAATTTTTCAAAAAGAGAAGATATAATTATGCTTGTAAAAGGCCTGGAATAAAACAAGGAATAATGATAAAACTCCCCACCAATTCTAATCGATCTAAACACTTCTAAACCCATTCTTCAAATCTAATCTCCTCTCAATACTCCTAATAGTTTCCACATTTTTCTTCTTACCGCGTTGCCGCTTCCGTCAAAATCATTTACCACAAAGGAAAACGTATACTCATTATTGTCTTTTCCATTGATAAAACCAGTGTAAGATATAACGCCGTTGATGGATCCGCTTTTCATTTTAAAACCCGCAATTGTAGGAAGGGCATCAAAAAAAGAAGGGAACCAGGTTTGCTTTCTTGCAAACTCCATAACTGTCACCAGCGCTTTGGTGGTTACGCGGTTTGACGGAGACAATCCGCTACCATCAACAATATTAATAGCGTACGGCTGGATGCCTTTGTCTTTCCAGAAGTTGTGAATTACGTTAACGCCGCTGTCTGTTACGCCGGCGTTGCTATATTTATAAGCCAATGTTTTTATCAAAGCTTCTCCATACAAATTAATACTTCTTCTCAGAAAATGAAAAATAATACTATCAAGTACCGGTGATGTGTAGGTGTAAATAACTTTTGCATTCTGGAGGTTCGTTTCTTCGGGATAATCAGCGGCAATTTTGTCAATCGAAGTATTTTTTAAAGCCGCTTCCAAGGTTATCGCCATTTGCATTGCTCCGTTAGGCATTGCTCCCGAAATAGTAAAGTGTTCTTCATTTACAGGCGTTGTACCTCTTACATAACCATCCTTTTCGCCGAGCGGCAAATAAATATAATTGTTATCCCCGGTTCCCTTTGCTGCGGAAGTAACTTCTGACTTTAAATGAAGCCCATAAACGAAAGACGGTTTTGTTCCTGCAATTTCTACCGGGTCGCCGATGTTCTTTCCTGAATGCAGGTAAAGATCATACTGGTTTTCGCGCCAGTTGAGCGCTGTTGCTCCGGCGCCATAATAATTTCCAATATCCTGCCATACCCAACCATTAGGTGTTGCCTCGCTCTTCCATAAACTTTTATCAGCATACACGTGGCCTTTAATTTCATGTATGCCTGCCTGTGATACTGCGTTTTTAAAATCATTAATAACACTTTCTTCGTTTGCTGTGCTGTAACGAAAGCTACCTAAAGTAGGATCGCCGCTGCCTTCCAAAATAAGATTCCCGTTTAAAACTCCGTTTACTATCTTACCTGTATATCCGAGCGTAGTTTTATAAGTATAATCATGCCCCAATAATGCAAAAGATGTAGATGCGGTAATTACTTTCTGGCAACTGGCCGGAGCCACTCCTATTTCAGTATTTACTTCCGTAACGGGCTTGTCGGTCGTGGTATTGATGACGTAAAGACTGATGGTTGCATGTTTAAACGTAGAATCGCTGGCAAAAGATTTAAAAGCAGTATTGAATACCTGGTCGATGTTTTGTCCAAAAGAATTAACTGAATAAATGATCAGAAAAAAAAGAAATAATTTTTTCAATTTGAATAATTTTTAAATGTTGAGTAGAAGTTCAAAACTAAAAGATTCCTTTTGATTAGCCAATTTGCTGTTCTGCTTTCTATAATATAAAAAATAAATCTTTCAGCTTAATTTAAAAATTATGCCTATTTTAATAAGAATAAATACATTCTAAAAAGTGGTAGCTTTTCAATTGATCGATATGAATAAACATATTTTCTTAATTGGTGTTTCGGCACTGTTAACTTCACACTCTTTTTTATTTATCTATCCATGAAACTAATTATTATTTTATTATTAACCCCTGTTTGTACACTTAGTCAAAATATTATTAAGTGTGTAGTTACAAATTCAAAAGGGGTGGCTCTACCTTATACAAACATTGTTTCAATGAAGAAAAACATAGGAACAATTACAAATGAAAAAGGTGAGTTTGAGATAAAAAATATAGCTGATACGGATTCCATAAAAATTTCAAATGTTGCTTTTATTCCACAAGTTTTAGGAGTTAAAGATTTGCATGCATATGAAAATATCATTTTGACTGATAGTATAAAAAAGTTAGAAGATATTATAATTGTGAATTTTAATAAATTTAAAAATTTACAAACAATAGGATTTTCAAACTACTCAAATAATGGAGAATTTAAATTGCAACCGGGAAATCAATTAGCAACTTTTGTTCCTAACAATTTTCAAAGAAAAGGTTGGATAAAGGGTGTCTATTTTAAAATAAAAAATTTTGGAAAATGCAAAAATGATATCAGAATAAGATTGCTAAATGTGGATATAACAGAATTTAAACCTGGAATAGATATTTTGAACGAAAATATCATTTTATCCACTGATGACTTGAAAAAGACCAATTATATAGACCTAACCGATTACAAAATAATACTTCCTAAAAAAGGAGTGTTCATAGTTATCGAATGGCTTTACCCTGACAATGATTGTATTAAAAACACTTATTTCTCTATTGCGGCTAATTTGAAAATGGAAACTAACTTGGTTTGGTTAAATTTCAGGGATAAACACTGGGAACATTCAAACAGACCCAAGCTTCCTAACGGGAATTTTATGACACCTAATGTAGGACTAAAAGTGGCTTATCAATGAACATTTAAACACAACAAAAGCTTTGCTACAACTGAGGTTAACCGAAGAATAATCGACTGTAGTTCGCTATCAGAAATAGTTTCCGATGATGAACAAATATCCCCCAAAGTCCTTATCTTCATATTTATACTATGGTTCAAGGCTTGACATTCAATGAATTTTCCACCTATAACATTACTCAAGTTTAATAAATTTTAAATATTCCATTCCACA
Source organism: Ginsengibacter sp. (assembly GCA_039937075.1). GTDB lineage: Bacteria > Bacteroidota > Bacteroidia > Chitinophagales > Chitinophagaceae > Ginsengibacter. The sequence goes on from JBDTHD010000285.1 coordinate 4,549, forward strand.
GCTTAAAAATAAACACAATGAATTCACGTAGAAAGTTTTTACAAAATTCCGCTGTTGTGCTTGGTGGCGGCCTCATTGCCTCTTCATTTGACAACAAGGCTTTTGCTATTTTTAAAAATAAAATAGCTCCCAGTGATCAATTAAATATCGGCGCAATCGGCGTGAACGGGATGGGTTGGGCAGATACAATGTCTGCATTAAAAATCCCCGGAGTAAATCTTGTAGCCATTTGTGATATTGATAAAAACGTAATCAGCAGGAGGCTGGACGATTTGTCAAAAAAGAATATTGATATTTCTAAAATAAAAACCTACGGCGACTATCGCCAATTACTTGATAACAAAGATGTCGACGCAGTAATTGTTGGCACTCCTGACCATTGGCACGCGCTGATTATGATGGACGCATGCGCAGCAGGAAAAGATGTGTATTGTGAAAAACCAGTTGGCAATTCCATCGGCGAATGCAGGGCGATGGTACAGGCGCAAGAGAAATATAATAAAGTAGTTCAGGTTGGCCAATGGCAGCGAAGCCAGCAACATTTTAAAGATGCGGTGGATTATGTAAAAACCGGCGTACTTGGAAATATCAGGACGGTAAAAGTTTGGTGTTACCAGGGCTGGATGAAGCCCGGCCCGGTAGTGCCGGATACACCGCCTCCCGCTGGAGTGGATTATAAAACATGGCTCGGCCCGGCGCCCACAAGGTCTTTTAATTCCAGCCGCTTTCATTTTAATTTCCGTTGGTTTTGGGATTATGCAGGCGGATTAATGACGGACTGGGGCGTTCATCTTTTAGATTATGGTTTGATGGGAATGAATTCTCCCATTCCGAAATCAATTGCCGCTTTGGGCGGGCGTTTTGCGTATCCTGATTTGTATGAAGAGACACCGGACACGTTAACTACACTTTACGAATTCGACAACTTTAATATGGTTTGGGATTCCGCGATGGGAATTGATAACGGGCCTTATAATCGCGATCATGGAATTGCCTACATCGGAAACAACGGAACTTTGATTTTAAATCGCGGAGGCTGGGAAGTGATTGAAGAAAAACAAAGTAAAAATAAAGTGAGCAAACCTTTTGCACCGTCGGTAGATAACGGATTAGACAAGCATTGGGAGAATTTTGTAAACGTAGTGAAATCCAGGAAGATGGACGACTTGCATTGCCCGGTACATGCGGCATCGTATGTAGCCACCGTAGCACAAATGGGAAATATTGCTTTTCGCAGTGGAAAAAAATTAGAATGGGATGCCTCAAAAGAACAATTTACGGATGACGCAGTCAACAAAGAATATTTCATGAAAGAATACCACAATGGTTACAAATTACCAAAGGTGTGAGTAAAGTAAATCGTTTAGAATAATGGCTCTGTCGTATCAGCCATTATTCCATGAGCCATATTTCGGCATCGTCAAAAGAAGTAAAGGAAGAATAATTTAAACCTCTGCTTCTGCATAAAGTTTCCCAACTGGCAGAAACTTCTTTAAACTTTTTGTCTATTACCGTTGCGATTTTTAATTCACGAATTTCGGGAGGAAAATCCTGCACATAATTTTTTACCAAATCAAAATAGGACGTTAATTCATTGGGTAATGTTGTTTCTGTTTCATCAACCAATATTTTTTTAAAATCGTGCTTGGCTATTTCGTCATATAGCAGTTCCGACTGTCTTATCAAATCTTCTTTGGTTTCTACATTTGCTTTTGTTTCGATTAAAAGATAATTCTTCTTTTCATGAGAGGTGATTGAAATTTCCATGCACGTTCTATTTACGGGGTTATAATTAATGGCTCATAGACAATGATTTTATTATTTTAAATTATTTCTTTAGTTTAAAATATATATATGAAATTAATACTAAAGGTTTAATAAAATAACTATTTTAAAAATTTTATTAGTAAAAAAATAAATAAACGACATTTTTATTTTGTATAAATGATACAATTTGGATTGCATAAAAAAGGATTTATATTACGAAGAGATAGAAACCAAAAAATAAAATAATACAAAAGAATACGCATTAATAATCCTCTTCAAATGGTTTATCCTATTGCTTTAATCACCCACACATGATTGGAAACAGATTTTAAATCTGCAGGCACGGAAATTTCAACGGCATCGGTAGATTGTTTCCATTTTAATTTCTTTTTGGAACCAATCATTTGCAAACTGCTTTTTTGTACAATTGTATTATAGTTAATACCACTTTCTCATCGGGAAATTGCATTAGGAAAATAAATTTCGTTTTGCCATCTTTTGTTTGCGTGTATCTGATGTTATCGGCTTCGCCAAAAGTTTAATACATCCTGGTAGCATAGATGGCTTCACCATTTTGTTTAATCCACTCTCCTATTTCTTTTAACCTGCTGTTTGTTATAGGATCCAATGCAGCATGTAGCCGGATTTTAAAACCTTAAAAAAGATTTCCGCGGACCAAATATATTTCTCAGCGGATAATCCTAAAATGCTTCACCTTGAAGGCGTAAAATAACACAACTTTATATTTTTTATTCAGAGATCATTATTCCGAGACAAAAAGCGGTGAACAGTAAAACAACAAATATGCGAGATTTTTATTTAAGGGAATACCTCTAAACCGCTTTTTTAACCAGATACAATCGTCCCATCCAGGATCTACCGGGTACGCTCACACGAAAATTTTTAAGTTTGCCCAAATCCATTAGTGTGACATAGACCGTGCATCCGTCTTTTCCTCCGACGCAAATGCGCAAAACAAAAAAACAAATAAAATTCCTTTTGTTTTCATCAATTTTAGTTTTAAATTTTGTCAGATAAATTACTGAATTTTAAAAAAGAGATTGGCAATTGTAAGATTTTCAAAATAGGATATTGTAGTTTCTCATGACGAAATATTTTTGGAAGAGCTAAATCTAAATCGGGCTATTGAACTCTAAAAAAGAGGGTCTTCAGTAAAGCAACAAATACAGCTTTTTTTTATTCCGCGTTTAGAGAAAGATTTTTGAAAGAAAAATTAAGGAATGAAAATCCGCGATTTTACTCCTTTTATAACGGTTATCTATACACTGGATTTACAGCATAGCCTTTTTCTCCAAGCAGTTGTAAAAGCCCGTGTTCGCCTGGCAAATGACCGGCGCCCACAGCAATGAAAGCGTTTTGCGAAACAATCAAGGATGGTATCGCTTTTGCCCAGCGTTTATTTCTATTAGTAACCAAAATATTATAAGCTCTTTTGCTCATAAACCGTTTGTCAGTTATCAACAAAGCGAGTTCATCAAGGTTTTCAGAGTGGTACGCTTTTACCATCTTTGTAAAAAGAAACTTGTAAACACCGACAGATCGTAATTGCAACAAAATTTCCTTTCCATTAAATACTTTTTGTGCAATATGCAATTGCTCAAGCGCCGTTTCCAGGCCGGCCGTTTGCAAACCTTTATCCTGCGCTATTTTTAATAATTCCATTTCTACCATCATGGTATCTTCACAATCAATCGCATCAATCGTCATTCGGTTAACAAGTACTAATGGCGGGAGCTGACGGGCTTCTTCCAGCGATAAATCAAATTGGCTTTGCAGGATAAAATCCAGGTCGCCCTGCTCTGAAATCGAAAGGCCTTCAGCGATATCAACAGTTTTCGGAAACGGTTGTTGCATCAACTGCATTTGTTGAACACTACCCAGGTCCACTTCCATAAAATACGTGTTGCATTTTTTCATTGCCGTCAGTATTTTCTGCTGCAATAAAAAATCTTTAGCACATACCATGTGCATGGTGCCCAGGAGATAAGACGGTTTCTTTAATCCGTTCCCTGATATTTTGTAGAGTAATGAATTTTTATGTTTGAATGGCTTCATGAAAGGTTGGCAAAGATAAAGTCTACGCAGTTATCAGTAATTAGTAATTGGCTTTTATTCGTACCCATCATAAGTTACATCCAGTTGCTTTCTAATTTCATCCGTTATTTTTAACACGTCGCTGGTTAAATTTCCGGGCATCAAATCGCTTTCTATTTTTTGACTTTCCATACAATTGATAGCTTCTTCTATTTCAAACTGAAGCCCGTGGCCTTTCCAAGAAAGCGGAATCTTTTCAGTTTCGCCATTGTCCATTTCAATTTCAATAGCGGGTGTTTTTTCAAACCACGGATCTAAAATCCTTATAATCCCTTTGATTCCATAAATTTCCGCCGCGGTATTTTTCTTTATCAACAAAGAAGATCCAAGAGTACCATAACGGCCATGGCTATACGATAAAAGAACGGCACAAGCTTCATCAATCCCTTTTTCTGAAATCCGCCCAACGGCCTTTACTTCCTTGGGTGAGCCTAACAATAATGTGCTCAAAAAAACACAATAGATTCCCAAATCCAACAACGAACCGCCACCTTTTGCCGGATCATAATAACGGCTGTTTTCATCACGCGGCGCTTTGTAATTCACGGTGGCTTTTATGCTGATAATGTCCCCAATCTTTTTCTCATTTAACAACTCCATTAGTTTGCGAAAGCTCGGTAGAAACCTTATCCACATTCCCTCCATCAAAAAGGTATTATTTGCTTTTGACAACTGATAAAGCTCTTGATATTGTTCGTAATTGATAACCATTGGTTTTTCGCAAAGCACCGCGATGTGATTATTGAGACAAGCTTTTATCGCGTCGTAATGGAAAGGATGAGGCGTAGCGACGTAAACAATATCGGCTTTGCTATTTTTAATAAAATCATCTGTTTTTGTAAAACTTCCTGGCACGTTAAACTCCCCGGCAAACTCATCTGCAGATTGTTCATGGTGAGACAAAACCGCCGTTATTTGTTGCTTTACTGGCAGCAGCTTCATGTCATTTGCAAAATCGTGTGCAATACTTCCCGGCCCTATTATACCCCAATTGTAAGATTTCATAACACGTCTTTTTAAACCAACAAACACTCTCAAAAAAATGTGCCAGTTTTGATAACTAGTTATTTTATTTCTCTAAAAATTAATTCGTTGCCACAGAATTAAAATTTTGAAGAATTCCTGTTTCGCATTAAAGAATTGGCAATATTATTGTCATGGAAAATCAATCAAGTCAACCCTGAAAATGGAACACTAAAACATGAGGCAAAAAAAATCCCGTGGTTGTGTTTTTTTTCAAAAAGTCAGTTATTATTCTACATCTTTACTAAACTAATTGTAATTGCTGCCACCTACGAATGTATTGCCGTATCAAAAAATTATTCCTTTAATTAATTTAAAAACAAAACGATGTTAGCAAAAAAACGAAAAGCGAAATTCTTTGAAAGATTTGCCAGAAAAGCCACTTTAGCCACAGGCAGCACGCCTGCGATTATTATAAGTTTTACTTTAATTATCGTTTGGGCTCTCAGCGGGCCATTCTTTCATTATTCTGAAACATGGCAATTGATAATAAACACAGGCACTACCATTATTACATTCCTGATGGTATTTCTTATCCAGAAAGCTCAAAACAAAGATTCAAAAGCCGTACATATAAAATTAAACGAACTGGTTGCTGCCAGCGAGCGAGCCAGCAATCGGCTCGTGGATGTAGAAGACCTTAGTGAAGAAGAATTGGTCATTTTATCAAAATATTATTGCCGCCTTAAAGAACTTGCCCAAAACGAAAACAGCCTGCAGAAATCACATAGCATTGATGATCATGCAAATCAAATAGAAAGTGAAATGCTTCCAACAAAGCAAGATGTCCGGGACAGGCCTTAGGTATTGAACTTATACTTCAGTTAGAGGTTTTATGCAACGAGTTTAGGATCGAATTGAAATAATGCTTTCTTAAAAAATGCGGATTTAATTTAACTAATCCGGCTAACTTAATTTTCATTTTTCGTTTGCATCCCTTCTTTTTAGCTTCGCATTTATTACAAAACAGAAATTAGTAATAAATGTTGATTCACTATGATTCCTTTATCCTAAACTTAATGATAAAATTCAAACTGTGCGCTTAGAAAGTAAGTATGCATCCGCGACCGTTGACACTTTTCCTATTCATACTTTTGTTTCAAAAAGGATTCTGTAAAAGAAGCCATTGAATTGCAGAAAGCCCGGCTAAAGTTGCCGACCTGCATTATTTACAATAATATCCAAGCCTCCAAGAAAGTTGTGTTGCATGAACCACAACATTATTTGAATGAGAATGCTTTAGAACTGACAAGCCTTTATGATAAAAATAAAAAGTAGTAAACGAACATTTAAATGGGATTTTTTATTTGCAATTTTTCTCTGTTGTGTAACTAACTAGATTTATAAAATTAATAAGGAGTTGTAGAACCCTTTCTACACGAGCGCTGCATTTATTACAAAAAGTCAATTTTCCTTTTCATAATAACAATAAAAAAATGTGGCACATTTTTTACCACAATAGAACAACTTGGTTTTCCAGAGAAATGAAACAATAAAAAGACTCAATTTGCTTACACTGAAAATTTGTTACGACGTTTGTTTACTAAAATTAATGACCAAATAATTATGAGACCCCTACAGTTTTTTCGCAGAATGGTTTTTAAAATTATTAATAATCCTTAATAAGTTGTAAATCGAAAAGCAAATCTTTCAAAAATAAAAAAAAATAAAAAATGTTTAAAGGAACGATTATTCAATATTTCCACTGGTATCTTCCAGCTGATGGAAACTTGTGGAAACAATTAAAAGAAGATGCGCCAAAGCTAAAGGCCATGGGCTTTAGCGCGGTTTGGTTGCCACCGGCCTACAAGTCTATGAAAGGGCCTGATGGCGTAGGTTACGCACCGTATGATTTGTTTGACCTGGGAGAATTTGACCAGAAAGGTTCTGTCAGAACTAAATATGGAACGCGCCAGGAATACATCGACGTGGTAAAAGCAGTGCGTGATAATAACATGCAGGCGATGGTAGATATTGTTTTAAATCACAAAGCAGGAGGAGATGAAATAGAAAAAATAAAAGTGGTAAAAGTTGATCCTAACAACCGAAATAAAGTGATTTCAGAACCTTTTGAAATAGAAGCTTTCACCAAATTTACTTTCCCCGGAAGGAATAAAAAATATTCAGAATTTATCTGGGATTTTATGTGCTTCACGGGAGTAGACTGCGCCGCTGACGCGGAGCAAAAAGGAATTTTCAGGATTATCAGTGGTTATGGCGACGACTGGCAGCAAATGATTGATGATGAAATGGGCGATTATGATTACCTGATGTTTGATGATATCAATTTTAGAAACGAGTATGTGAGAAATGAGGTAAGTCAATGGGCAAAATGGTTTTATGACCAGGCGCCTTTTGATGGGGTTCGATTGGATGCAGTGAAACATATTCCAGCCTGGTTTTACAACGAATGGATTAGCCGGCTGAGGCAGGATACAGGACAGGAAATTTTTGCAGTGGCGGAGTACTGGTCACCGGGGCGCACCGATGTTTTGCTTAAATACATTGAGACTACCAATGGCAGCATGAGTGTTTTCGATGCCACGCTGCAACAAAATTTTCACCAGGCTTCCCAACAAGGAAAAGATTATGACCTGTCAAAAATATTCGAAAATACTATGGTGGCCGCAGCCCCGGCAAAAACGGTAACATTAGTAGGCAACCATGATACACAACCGTTGCAGGCGCTGGAAGCCCCAGTAGAGCATTGGTTTAAGCCGATAGCTTATGCCCTGATCTTATTGCGCGACGAAGGTTATCCTTGTGTTTTTCATCCGGATTTGTACGGAGCACATTACAAAGATTTTAGCCATGATGGAAACGAATATGAAATATGGATAGAAAAGGTAGAGCATATTGATAAACTTTTGCAGGCGCGCTGCGATTATGCATTTGGAACGCAAAGGAATTATTTGGATCATCCGAACTGTATCGGCTGGACGAGGGAAGGTGATGAACATCACAGCGGTTGTGCCATTTTAATTTCAAACGGCGATAATGGAAATAAGTATATGGAAATTGGTAAGCGATATGCGGGCAGAACTTTCTATGATCTGCTTCAGAAAAATGATGCAGAAGTTCCCATTAATGAGGACGGGTGGGGAGAGTTTTTTGCACCTGCGGGATCACTTTCTGTCTGGATTGAAAAATTATAAACTACGACCGGCTTTTTGATCAGTAAACGAACAAAAAGCCGGTATTTTTATTTTCTATTCTTCAAGTTTCATGTGATAAGGAGAATTTTTTGGCAACCTCTATTTCTACATCCCTTAATATAACAGCCATCCTTATTCGCAAATATTTAAGCAGACTTTACAAGTGCTGCTTTCCTGGCCTGTTTTGCATCGTGCCAGTCTAAATACCTCACACCTTCAAAGGTTATATAAACTGATTCAATTGGCTTGCCTTCAAGGACGATTTTCCTTGTTTTCACGATTCCCCTTTTGTACAAGCCCGACAGTGTTCCTTTAAAATGGCCAGGAGTGATTACTTTAGCTTCTTTTTCTGATAATTCTTTTGCACGGGCCAGTTGCAGGTGTTTGATCATTTTTTTTGTAAGCGGCCTCATTTTTTCTTCCATAACATTCATATTTTTAAATGTGGATGTTCAGCACCAATAATTTTGATAGCAATTCAATCGAATTTGATTTTGTAAATTCTGGCAAAAGAAAGCGGTTAATTCATTTTGCGCGTTTGGTTCTTTAAATTTCTCCATGATAAAACAGACTTAGATATCAAGATGAAATATTTATCAATTTAAACTCTAAAATTATTTTTTTCAAAAAATATACCATTTATTTTGTTTTGTTCTCTAATTACAAATTTTCACAATGGTGTGACATTTTTAAGTGAATTCTACGTTAGTTATTCTTGTTTGGTATTCGATATTAAAAAAGAAAAATTCACAATCCAAAAAAGCTTACAATAACAGGGTAGAAAATCCACAAAAAAAACCAGGCATAACCTGGTTTTTACTCAATAATTAATAGTATTTCATTACCCCTAAGCTTCTTCCACTGCCGCTTCGTAATTCACACTCTCTTCAGCAATGGTGGTCAAAAGCTCATCTGCTTCTTTTTCTTCTGCAAGTGTTTGCTCCAGTAATTTTGCCACATCATTGTGCGACAAAGTTTTTGCCAATTGAGCGAGCCCGCCGTAAGTAGAGATTTCATAATGTTCTACTTTCTGACCTGCGAGAATTAAACCAACATCCCTTGTAGCGGTTCCCTTATCAGTTTCACTAATAATGTCCTCTCCTTCCTTGGTAATACCTGCCATCGCTTCACATTTTTTAGCTACTGCTTTTTCACCCAATAATTCGAAAACTTTTTCCAGCCTTTCCACATGAACTTTGGTAGTTTCAAGATGATCGGCGAATGCTTTTTTCAGCTCTTCTGTTGTCGCCGCTTTTTCCATTTTAGGCAAGGTTTTCACCAGGTGTTTTTCTGCCCAATAAATATCCTTTAATTCGTCCACAAAAAATTCTTCTAGCATTGAATCTTCTACTTTTGAACCTTTTCTCTCTGAATTTTGTTTTCCGTTTGAGGAATTAGTTTTTGAATTCATTATAATAGTATTTTTTAAGTTAACAATACTGATTATAAATACAATTTTGTGCCAGTTGATGTTGAAAACAATTAAAATTTTACTCTGTGTGTTATAGCAACCAAAAATTTAGAAAACCTTAGTAAAACCAAACTGTTTTTTCACTTTTTTCTTTCCAAATTCTTGAGTTTTCGATGAAACATACTCTCTGTATTTTTTAAAGAACCGTTCTTAATGTTGGAGTTGTGGTTCTAAAGAAACAATGTTTTCCACACACGGGATATTTTTTCATCAAAAACATGAAACACTTGTGCAGGCTCATTTTGCAGGAATCTTTTTTCTCGCAAGTATATCATCGGCGATAGAGAGTTTTTTAAAAAATTCAAGCTAACCTGTTTTAGTTTTGAAGAAATTCTGACCATAAAGCCAACAGCAGCTACATGCGCAAATCCAAATCACAATGACTGTGGGGAAAGAATAATCTTTTCATACTATCACAATTTGCCGGGCGTTTACGGGAAGAAATAGAATCAATAAGCGCTTTATTTTTGTAAAGGCATATAAATTGTTTTTGGCTAATTGATTCAAATTGAATCGATCCCTAAAAAGATTTTTAACCTATAAACGATATAATATTTTTTATCATATAAAAGACCTGCAATACAATGCACGAGTTTCAAAACCAGACCCTGCTTTCGCTACTTTATTATTAGAACAATTTGGGGGCGCCAACGGCGAATATGATTCGTTCTGAGGCGTTCTTACCGATAAGGAAAAAGACGCCATCACAGTAAATGAATAAATAATTGAGATTTTTATTTTTTAATAAGGAAGAATAAAATAATGAATAATGTAGTTGAAAAGTCTTACTTATACTTTTACATTCATTATTCCTTGTTCGATATTCGATATTAAACATAATTATGAGATTGTTTCCGCACAATAAGCGTTCACTTCAATCGATATTTTTTCTTATGTGCCTCGCAATGACGTTAGAAAAAGAGATTTCTTTACTTCACCGCCATCACCTCTACAAAGCGGTTTAAATCTTCCATAGAATTATAAAAATGAAAAGAAATGCGGAATCCTCCTCCCCTTTTTGAACCCAGGATGCCCGCAGCATGCAGCTTATCAATCGTTTTTGGATCGAAGGGTAAATTAATGATAGTAGATTGTTGCTTTCTTTGATACATCCAATCCGGTATTAATTCCATGCTGCGAAAAGCATCCCTGGCGGCCTGGCAAAGTTCGTGGTTTGCTTTTTCTATATTGTCAAGCCCCAATGATTGCAGGTAATTCAAACCGTGGCTTAACGAACCAAAGTTGAGGCTGTCTAAATGGCCCGGCTCAAAATACATTGATAAATAATTTTTATCACTTGACAATTCGTTGGACCTTTTATTTTTCTTTCCACTGTAAAGCGCTTCTTTCATTTGGTCGGTCAAAAAAACATAACCATTTCCGTACCCACCCAATAGCCATTTGTAACCGCTGCCCACAAGGGCGTCCAGGCCTGATGATGAAAAATTAAAAACAGTAGTGCCGGTAAACTGGGTACCGTCGGCAATTAAAAGCAGGCTAGGGTATGCGGCTTTTATTTTTTTAATAAACGCTCCACCCATTCTTAATCCGCTTATATACTGCACCATGCTAAAAGCGAAAATGGTGGGCTTGAAATTTTCAATGGCATCAAGAATGTGCTCTTCCATTTTCTCATCAATGGTTACTTCATAATGATCAAAACCAATATTGGTAACCGGGTCAATAATAGAAGGGTAATCTTCCCTGAGCAATAAAAAGCGATGGCCTTTATCTAATCCGTTCAACAGGGTATCAAAGCCGAT
>JBDTHD010000286.1:0-10214 GCA_039937075.1 Ginsengibacter sp.
CTGAATTTCGATTCTTCAAACATTATACAATATCAAAAAAATAAACCGAGGCACTATCTAAAGAGCAATACTACCCGTTGCGACAAACGACACCAGAATTTGTAGTTTTCATTCTCTTTTGCAATAACCATTCAGCAACTTGCACTGGAGGTATGGAAAGGGCAGTAACGTAAAAGAAGCTCAGCAAAATTTATATAAGCGTGCAAAATTGGATGCCGCAGTCAAAGGTGAAAAGTATAATAAGGATATGGAAAAATAAATTTATAAATTTACAGTATATGAAAATAAGCCCTCTCGCTGGTAAACCGGCACCACCAGAAATCCTTGTTGATGTTCCACGCCTTATCAGCGCCTATTATTCTGAAAGGCCCGATCCTTCTGTTCAATCGCAGCGTGTATCTTTTGGAACATCAGGCCATCGAGGATCTTCATTCAATAATTCATTTAATGAAAATCATATTCTTGCCATTACGCAGGCAATCTGTATGTATCGAAAGCAACAACATGTAGACGGGCCTTTGTTTTTAGGAATGGACACTCACGGGCTTTCAGTGCCTGCACACATTACTGCTATTGAAGTGCTGGCAGCAAATGGCGTGGAAGTGATGATAGCAGAAAAAGATGAATATACACCCACGCCGGTTATATCTCATGCGATACTAACGTATAACAATACACGAAAATTGGGTTTATCAGATGGGATTGTGATTACTCCTTCACACAATCCTCCCGATGACGGTGGATTCAAATACAATCCACCGAATGGAGGTCCCGCAGAATCTGGTATTACTGGCTGGATTGAAAAAAAGGCTAATGAGATATTAGAAAATAATCTCAAAGACGTAAAGCGAATGGTTTATTCTAAAGCGCTTAAAGCGTCGACTAATCATCAATATAATTTTCTTACGCCTTACATCAATGATTTGATTAATGTAGTAGACCTGAAAAAAATAAGTGATTCAAAAATGAAACTGGGCGTGGACCCTTTGGGCGGCGCAGGCGTCCATTACTGGGAACCTATTGCAGAACATTATAAACTTAATCTCACTGTCACCGAAAAGAATGTAGATCCCACATTTCGATTTATGACGGTTGACTGGGATGGGCAGATACGGATGGACCCTTCCTCTCCCTATGCAATGGAAAGTCTTGTTAAGCTGAAGGACAAATATGATATTTCTTTTGCCTGCGATACAGACCACGACCGGCATGGTATTGTGACTAAAAGCGTTGGATTATTCCTCCCAATCATTATTTATCAGTTTGCATATTTTATCTTTTTAATCATCGTTCGCAATGGAAAGAAAAAACAATGGTTGGAAAAACGCTGGTAAGTAGCCAGATGATTGATAGGGTAACGGCGATGCTTAATCGAAAAGTGGTGGAAGTACCTGTTGGGTTTAAATGGTTTGTAGAAGGACTGTTGAATGGTTCGATGGGTTTTGTTGGAGAAGAAAGCGCCGGAGCCTCATTTCTGCGCATGAATGAAAAAACGTGGACGACAGACAAAGATGGCATCATTGCAGCGTTACTTTCCGCCGAGATAACAGCAGCTACCGGAAAAGATCCCGGTAAAATTTATAAAGAATTGACAAAAGAATTGGGCGATCCTGTATATGACAGAATTGAAGCAAAAGCCACGCCGGAGCAAAAACAAAAGCTAAGTAAGCTTTCCCCATCTATGGTTCAGCAAAAAGAATTAGCAGGTGAAAAGATTACCAACATTCTTACAAAAGCGCCGGGCAACGATGCACCTATTGGCGGGTTGAAAGTTACTTCCGAAAATGGCTGGTTTGCCGCACGCCCGTCAGGTACAGAAGATATTTATAAAATTTATGCGGAGAGTTTTTTGGGGAAAGACCATTTGAAAAAAATAATCGAAGAAGCACAATCCATTGTGGATGACGCACTGAAGAAATGATTCATTACGTTGTAATGAAAACGTCCATTTTTCTTTACAACACAATAAAACCTATTACGGACGTTTTAAAGATCGGGACTATTTTCTGTGAAGTTCTATATTAGGCTTTTCCCCACGGCCGGTCATCTCGTTAATACGGATTCTAAAAATAATTCCATCAATTTCATCAAAGCTACTCGAGCTAAAAGGCCATTCCGGAGTAAACTTTACTGTTTCGCTAGCAATATTGGGTAGTACCCTGGACGCTAAAATTTCCAGGCCTTTTTTTCTTTCCGCATCGTCTTTTAATTCCTCAAAATCTCCCCAGATAATTACAGATTTCCAATCGGCCATGCTTTCCATTTTATCAACCTGGAAACAAACATTTGGATTTTTTCTCATCATAGAAATTTTCATTCCTTCAAATGTGCGTGCATAAATACAATTACTATCGTACGCATAGCTGATTGGCACCACGTAAGTTTTACCATCAGCATGGCAACCTAATCTTCCTAAAATACTTTTAGAAACTACCTCTATTATTTGGTTATGTGACAATGTATCGAACATGATTTTCTTTTGTTCAAAATTATCATTCCCGATATGTTTTAAAAATGAGGCCAGACATTAGAATTAATGATATTGCTCATAAAAAGTAAGCAAACCTTTAAAATAACTTTTGTTGTGAGATTAATAAATCAGAATCATTCAATCGGAAAAGCAGATGTCAAACGCCAGTAAACTAACAAATAATATGAATTTTTATTTCCAATTAAATATAAAATAGGTGGGCTTTCTTTTATTTAATGAATTGCCGGTAACTCTTCATTTTGCTGTGTTCTGATTATTCCGGTAGTGATCCAAATAAGGCCCGCAGCCATTAATACAGCACAATAAAATAAAATGATATTAGCACTTCCGATCGGCTTTACATCCATCGCTTCAAGGCCCTGCATCATCAAAACGATTTCCTGAACAATAAAACCTATAACGAAAATAATAAGTCCAATTCCACTGACATGACCGCGAAAACGATGTATGAATTCATTGATATATCCCAGGATAAAAAAACTGATTATGCCTACAAAAGAAAGATGGAGATAGCCAATTATTACCGGCCGGAAACCATAAGCAAAGTGGCTTAGGAATGGTAAAGTGGAAAGCATTTGAAGAATTATTTTTAAAATGAACGCTATTGAGGCAAGCGTCCAAATCCACCTTGTGACAGAACTAAATTTTATTTCTTTGCTTTTTTTGAAAACAGAAAGAACCCTGAAAAAATATATGAGGGCGAATAATTGAACAAAGGCTGAAATATTTGCGGTCCAATGAAGCACTAAAGGAAGACGCAACCATAAAATTGATAAAAAATATGTTGGTACTACTGTAATGGCCATTATTATAAATAATCTTTTGCTCAGTATGGCAAAACGAAAAAGACCAAGCCGGTGCATATACGAGAAAAATACTCCGAAGCAAACAAATAAAAACCAGCCATTGTATTGGAAATGCATAAAAAAATAAACGGCAGAGAAATACAAATCCTGGATCATAATATGATTGGCCATAAGATACGCCAGCATAAAAGCACCTAACGAAGAAAATGCCCAAAGCAATAAAGCAGCTTTAAGCCAGCTGCGTGAAAATCCTGCATCGTGTACTTTATTTAAATCTCGCCAATAAAAAACTATAAAAAAGTACGATATTATAATTGTAAGTGTTGAAAAAGTAATAGACCAAAAAGCATAACCCTCGAGAATAAAAGAAATAAACATTGCATAACATACGATGACATCAACAAGTAAAAGGCGGTTGTATTTTTTGTAATTCGTTTGGACATTGTTTCGAACCAGGTACCTTACCATTAATGTCATAAGAGCGACAGCAACCCAACCCACGAAAGCAAAATTTGAATGGCCTCTCATTAAATATTGCTGGTCTACAATCGGCAATTCAAAGTTAATTTTATAGCGCATGGTAACTCCGGCTAATGCTACCATACAAAAATTAATTAATGCAACCTGAACCCACTGTTTCGTCTTAAATATATTTTTTTCCATTTTTATATGATTATTACCATACACTTTTCTTAACTCTTGAAATTATTAAAAATTTATCGGACAATATCTATTTACTTTAAAATAGTGCAAAAAAATGAGTTTTTTTCAAATATTAATATGATCTACATCATTGAAATTTTTTTGCGCTTATGATGTAGGTCATAAATTTTTGTACCTTAGTGAATTAATATTGCAAAATAAAAAATTAAAAACCTCTTTATGAAAAAAGTTATTGTCATCTTTTTCTTAATTTTTTCTTTAGGACTATTTTTAGCTGCTTGTGGTGGTTCGGGAGAAAAGGATAATTCGAATACTCCGGCTGATGCTACAGCTACACCAGCAGACACAACTTCTGCAGCCGCAGCGCCATCCTCATCTTCAACGGCTGGAACTGGAAATCCATCTTATGATCCTAATCGTGGCGAGGGGAAATTTCATGATATAAAAGTCAGTGATAAATTAGATAAAAAAGAAGCCGATGCAGGTGAAAAGATCTACGAATTAAAATGCTCATCCTGCCATAAATTAACAGATGAAAGATTAGTTGGCCCGGGATGGAAAGGTGTTACTAAAAGACAAACACCTACATGGATTATGAACTTTGTGACTAATACCGATGAAATGATCACAAAAGATCCTAAGGCACAGGCAATGCTTGAAATTTGTATGGTGCGTATGCCTAATCAAAGTCTTACAGATGAGAATGCGAGGGATATTCTTGAATTTATGCGCAAAAACGATGGTGTAAAATAGTAATTTTTCATTTTTAGATATACAACCAGGTATCATTTTTTGATGCCTGGTTTTTTATTTTATAAAAAGTAACTGGCCGGCAATAATTCTAATTATATTATTACCTTTTTCTTTTTAGCAAGATTGAAAACTGCTTAATTTGAATCATAGTAAATTAATACAAAGTTGAACTGGAAAATGTATGCTTTGTACTAACTTTATAAAATAAAAAAATTAAAATGAACGAAATTATTTTCCTTATTGAAGAAGCTTTAGAAGGAGGATACACGGCTAAGGCAATAGGTGCAGGCATTTTTACCGAAGCAGATTCTCTGGAAGAAATTAAAAAGAATATTAAGGAAGCTGTGGAATGCCATTATGAAGAAGATATGAGGCCTAAACTTATACGTCTTCACATGATAAAAGAGGAAGTAATTTCGGCATGAGGATTCCAAGAGATATATCTTCCAACGAATTAATTAAACTTCTAAAAAAGTTTGGTTACGAAATAAGTCGCCAAAAAGGTAGTCATATAAGGTTGACAACTTTTCTGGAAGGAGAACATCATGTTACTATACCAAACCATAACCCAATTCGATTAGGAACATTATCGTCAATACTTTTTGAAGTTGCAGATCATTTTAAAAAAACTAAAGAAGAAATTACAAACGAAATCTTTTAATTGATTATAATAATCATGCAAATACCATCCGGAAAAAAAATATACTTTCTTTCAGATTTTCATCTTGGCGCTCCGGATTATGCTTCCAGTCTTAAGCGTGAAAAAAAAGTAGTCCAGTTTCTTAATGAAATAAAAAAAGATGCTGCTATCATTTTTATCCTGGGAGATCTTTTCGATTTTTGGTTTGAATACAAAAAAGTAGTACCAAAAGGTTATGTACGAATTTTAGGTAAGCTGGCGGAACTTACCGATGATGGAATTGTAATCCATTTTTTTGTGGGCAATCATGATATGTGGATGAACGGATATTTTGAAAAAGAATTAAATATTAATGTATATTATGAACCGAAAGAGTTTGAATTTAACGATAAGAAATTTTTGATTGGTCACGGCGATGGTTTAGGGCCGGGCGATCACCGTTATAAAATGATGAAAAAAGTTTTCAGGAATAAATTCTCTCAGTCACTATTTGGAATGTTGCATCCATCTGCAGGAATAGGATTGGCAGATTACTTCAGCAAAAAAAGCAGGAAAAAAACCGGGGGAGGAGATGAACATTTTTTAGGCGAAGAAAAAGAGTGGCTAATTGTTTATGCAAAAGAAAAGCTTGAGAAAGAACACATTGATTTTTTTATTTTTGGCCACCGCCATTTACCAATTGTCCATAAATTAAATGATAAAAGCCTTTATATAAACCTGGGAGACTGGATAAAATACAATAGTTACGCAGTTTTTGAAAATGGAACTGTTAACCTAAAATATTATGAAACATGACGAAGAAAAATCTGTTTCTGATTTTTATCATTACTGTTTTTTTTGTTCCTGTAATTTTTGCGCAAAGCGATAGCTCATTTCGTTTTATCAATCAATTTAATTATCCTGTATCCTCTTTTACGGTTGATAATATTGGTGCGCTTTACCTCATTACCCAGGATAATCAATTAAAAAAATATGATGAAAAAGGCGATTCTGTTGGTGTTTTTAACCGCGTAACTCAATATGGAAAACTTAGTTATGTAGATGCGGAAAATCCCTGGAAAACCATTTTATTTTATCAGAATTTTTCAACAATTGTTTTGTTAGACAAATACCTCAATGAGGTTACATCAATCAATTTGCGCAAGCAAAATATTTTTCGCGTACAGGCTGTCACCAGTTCTTATGATAATAATATCTGGCTTTTTGATGAACAGGATAATAAGCTAAAAAAGATGGATGATAATGGAAATATTCTTTCAGAAACAGTTGATTTCCGCTTGCTATTTGATTCGGCTCCGGACCCCCAAAAAATAATTGACCGTGATGGATTTGTATATTTATACGACCCTGAAAAAGGGGTTTATATTTTTGACTATTACGGAAGTTTTAAGAGCAAACTAACTTTTCTACACTGGACGGATATAGAAGTTTTCGGTAAAACAATTTATGGTTTCGATAGCGAAAACGTTTATAAATATACGCCTCCAATTCCGGATTTGACAACTTATAAGCTACCTGAAGCATTGCAGAATAATACGTCAATAAAATTGTCGAATAGAAAAATTTATGTACTTAAAAATAGCCGCGTAGCAGTTTACTCTTTACCATAATGCAATCAAAAAAATGCATTTATAGTAAACCAACAAATACACGGAATTTTAATTTTAATTAACCATTCATTGACGTAAGGAATTCTACATTGTCTTTTGTTCCTTTCATATTTTTCATCAAAAGGTTAATGGCTTCTTCCGGATTCATATCTGCCATGTGATTGCGCAATACCCACATACGCTGGAGCGTATCTTTATCGAGCAATAAATCGTCGCGACGTGTAGAGGAAGAAACAATATCAATTGCAGGAAAAATTCTTCTGTTAGATAATCTCCTGTCGAGTTGCAGTTCCATGTTACCGGTTCCTTTAAATTCTTCAAAAATCACTTCGTCCATTTTACTTCCGGTATCCACCAAAGCGGTTGCAATAATAGTAAGTGAACCGCCATTCTCAATCTTACGCGCGGCGCCAAAAAACTGTTTTGGTTTTTGCATCGCATTGGCTTCCACACCGCCGGATAAAACTTTTCCACTTGCCGGAGAAACTGTATTATGCGCTCTCGCCAAACGCGTAATACTATCTAACAATATCACCACATCATGGCCACATTCTACCAAACGTTTTGCCTTTTGCAAAGCCATGGTACTCACCTTCACGTGCTTTTCGGCCGGTTCATCAAATGTGGAAGCAATTACTTCTGCTTTCACGCTTCTTTCCATATCGGTAACTTCTTCCGGGCGCTCATCTACCAACACAATCATTAAATAACATTCAGGATGGTTGGCAGCAATTGCATTTGCAATTTCTTTCAGCAACATCGTTTTACCGGTCTTTGGTTGAGAAACAATTAAACCACGCTGGCCTTTTCCTATCGGCGTAAACAAATCAATAATCCTTGTAGAAAGATTAGTGGGTGTCAAAAATAAATTGAGCTTTTGGAAAGGGAAAAGCGGAGTAAGATAATCAAAGGGAACACGGTCGCGTACTTCATCGGGGCCACGTCCATTGATAGTTTCTACTTTTAGAAGAGCGAAATATTTTTCACCTTCTTTCGGTGGCCTAACTGAACCATAAACTGTATCGCCCGTTTTTAGTCCAAATAATTTTATTTGCGAAGGAGAAACATAAACATCATCTGGTGATGACAAATAATTATAGTCACTGCTTCTAAGGAAGCCATATCCATCCGGCATCATTTCCAATACGCCTTCAGCGAGTATAATTCCGTCGAATTCAATATTAAAAGCAGGTTCTTTTTTCTGAAAATTTTTGTTGTGGTGTTGTTGATGCCCATTGGAATTCGAAGACGGTTCAGGCATTAATTCTTCTTCTTCTTCATCTTCATTTTTCAATAGTTCCAGCAACGCCGGAGCAATTGTTTTAGGATCCGCTAAATGTTCAACATGATTATCATCGTCATCATCATCATCATATTGATCGAAATCTAATTCAGGCTTTGTCGCAATTTCTTCTTTAGCTTTTTTTACAGGTTTCTTCTTTTCATCAGGTTTCTTCTCTTCTATTTTTCTAGCTTTAGGTTCTTTCTCTTCAGTAGAATCAGCATTGGCAACCTGCTTTTTAGCGACGGGTTTTGCAATGCGTTTTCTTTTCGGCTTTTCGGAAGTAGTTTCCTGGTTGTCAATTGGTGTCATTGATGCTTGTTTATCAAGAATTTTATAAATTAATTCCTGTTTTTCTAAATTTTTTGTTTCAGTTATTTTTTGTTGCTCGGCTATATCAAGCAATTCAGGAACGAGCATATCGTTCAATTGTAAAATGTCATACATAAAAAGACGTATAGATTAATAGTCAAAACACTAGTTGAAGTTGTAAAATCTAATATTGATATTTTATATTGGAATGGATTCTTTTAATACTGATGTAACCGTAGTAAAGGGAAATTAGTCAGCTTTAATCTGATGCAATATTACATCAAAATAATAAAATAATAATTTTTTTTCTTTTTTCGATATCTAAAAATCTGTTGCATTTTATCTCTCTAAAACATGCTTCAACAAGGATTAGACCAGAAAAAATAATTGTTCCTTTATATTTGCGAATATAATAGAAAGAAATGTTCAATAAAAGAATTCGCATAAAAGATGTGCTGAAAAACGAAGCAATTAACCATGAATTAACAGTAATGGGTTGGGTACGCACATTTAGAAATAACCAGTTCGTAGCGCTTAATGATGGCAGTACCAATTCTAATTTGCAAATAGTAATTGAATTGGGAAAATTCGATGATGCCGTTTTAAAAAGAATTACTACAGGCGCTGCCATAAAGGTTTCGGGGACTTTAATTGCTTCGCTGGGCAAAGGCCAGAAAGTTGAATTGAAAGCAAAAAGCGTAGAAATACTTGGCGATAGCGATGCGGAAAAATTCCCACTTCAACCTAAAAAGCACAGCCTAGAGTTTTTAAGGGAAATCGCGCATTTGCGTTTTCGAACCAATACGTTTGGAGCTATTTTCAGGGTAAGGCATTCGCTGGCTTTTGCCATCCATGAATTTTTTAATAAAAAAGGATTTGTGTATTTGCACTCTCCGATTATCACTGCTTCTGATGCAGAAGGCGCGGGGGAAACTTTTCATGTTACCGCTTTTGATTTGGAAAATCCTCCAAAAAATGAAAATGGATCTGTTAATTACAAAGAAGATTTTTTCGGGAAAGCTACCAACCTTACAGTCAGCGGGCAACTGGAAGCAGAATTGGCAGCTATGGCTTTAGGCGATGTTTATACTTTTGGTCCTACATTTCGCGCAGAAAATTCCAATACTGCCAGGCATCTTGCCGAATTCTGGATGATAGAACCTGAAATGGCTTTTTCTGATTTAGAAGATGATATGAACCTTGCTGAGGAATTTATTAAATACATTATTAAATATGCGCTGGAAAATAATCGCGAAGATTTGGATTTTCTGGCCGCACGATTAGCTGAAGAAGAAAAGCAAAAGCCACAGAATGAGCGTAGTGAAATGGGATTGATTGAGAAGCTGGAATTTGTAATTAATAATAGTTTTGAAAGGTTAACTTATACCGAAGCAATTGAGATTTTAAAAGAATCTACCCCAAATAAGAAAAAGAAATTTCAATATTTGGTAAATGAATGGGGAATTGATTTGCAAAGCGAACACGAACGATATTTGGTAGAAAAACATTTTAAAAAACCGGTGATTCTCATCAATTATCCAAAAGAAATAAAAGCGTTTTACATGCGTCAGAATGACGATGGAAAAACGGTAGCCGCGATGGATATTTTAGCGCCGGGAATTGGGGAAATTGTTGGTGGCTCGCAGCGCGAAGAAAG
>JBDTHD010000287.1:0-1667 GCA_039937075.1 Ginsengibacter sp.
TTTACGAAAAAGCAAAAGATATTGAAGTTGTGAGTAAGTTGGGCTTTGGCAGGTGTCGTCTAAGTATTGCGATCCCCAAAAGTTTAGATTATAAAAATTCTGGTGATTTAAACGGATTAAAAATTGCTACTTCTTACACAGGATTGTTACAAAAATTCCTGGATCAAAATAATTTGAAAGCTGACATTCATGAAATTAGTGGTTCGGTAGAAATAGCTCCCGGCATAGGTTTGGCCGATGCGATTTGCGATTTGGTAAGCAGCGGAAGCACTCTTTTTACCAATAACCTTAAAGAAGTAGAAGTCATTTTAGATTCGCAAGCCGTATTGGTTGCCAACAAAAACCTGGATGCGGAAAATAAAAAGATTCTTGATAATTTGTTACTGAGAATTAACGCAGTGAAGGCGGCTAAAAATTTCAAATATATTATGATGAATGCACCTGACCACCAATTGAGAAATATTTGCGATTTACTGCCAGGCATGAAAAGCCCAACGATTGTTCCGTTGGCCGAAAGCGGCTGGAGCAGCGTACAAAGTGTGGTGAATGAAAATGATTTTTGGTCAGTTATTGAGAAGCTAAAAATTTATGAAGCTGAAGGAATATTGGTGGTACCGATTGAAAAAATGATTTCTTAAACGAAAAAATTATGAATGCGATAATAGAAAATCCCCCGGAAGCTGAATGGGGAGAACTTATAAAAAGGCCAGGGCTGAATTCAGAAAATCTTTTCCAAACTGTTTCTGAAATTATCAATACAGTCAAAGTGGAAGGTGACTTTGCAGTAAAAAATTATTCTTTAAAATTTCATGATTTCGCCCCGGAAGATTTGTGGGTCACGGAAGAAGAAATTGCAAATTCAAAAAAAGCAATTGATAAAAACTTAAAAAAAGCAATTCTTCTTGCCAAAAAAAATATTGAAAAATTTCATAAGCAGCAGGTTGGTACAATCAAAAAAATAGAGACCTCTCACGGAGTCTTTTGCTGGCGTAAAAGTGTAGCGATAGGAAAAGTCGGATTGTATATCCCCGGGGGCAGCGCACCTTTATTTTCAACGCTGTTGATGCTAGCCATTCCCGCAAAATTGGCCGGTTGCAAAAAAATTATTGTTACAACGCCAGCAAATAAAAACGGAAATGTGGATCTGGCGATTTTATTTGTTGCAAATATTTTGGGAATTGAAAATATTTATAAAGGAGGCGGCGCACAGGCGATTGCCGCTTTGGCTTATGGAACGCAAACGGTAGAAAAAGTGTATAAAATTTTTGGGCCGGGAAACCAGTATGTTACTGCGGCTAAAAAAATAGTAAATAATGACGGAGTAGCGATTGATATGTTGGCTGGCCCAAGTGAATTGGCGGTTTATGCTGATAAAACCTGTGTTCCTGCTTACGTAGCGGCTGATTTATTGAGCCAGGCTGAACATGGAGCCGATAGCCAGGTAATATTGGTAGCAGTAAACCAACAAATAATAAAGAATGTTATTTTAGAAATTCACAAGCAATTACCATCTCTTTCCCGTAAAGAAATCATTGAAAAGAGTTTTTTAAACAGGCGATTTATCGTCATGAAAAATGTGGATGATGCATTTGATTTTTTAAATAATTATGCGCCTGAACATTTAATTATTGCATCAGAAAATGCCGAAAAGCTTGCTGAAAAAGTGA